>NZ_CAKJTM010000037.1:31473-48641 GCF_917627345.1 Protofrankia sp. CiP3
GTGGCCGTGGGAGGTTGTGCCGCCCGGGTAGTTGCCTCCGCCGTGGGCTGCGTCGATCATGTCGTAGTCCTTCGCCCCGTTGCTGCGTGGTAGAGCGTCCACGAAGACGACGGTCCGAGGCTTCTTGAACGACGCGATCTGGCTTCGGCAGTGTTCGATCAGCTCGGTGCCGGTCGCGTCCGTACCGTCACGCAGGACGACGATCGCTTTCACCGACTGCACCCAGCGGTCGTCGGGGACGCCGATGACGGCCGCCTCCTGGACCGCGGGGTGGCGCTCGAGGCAGGCTTCGACCTCGGCCGGGTAGATGTTCTCCGCCGCCGATTTGATCATTCGTGTCGCGGTGCCGACGAAGGAGATCCGGCCGTCGGGTAGCCGTCGTCCCAGGTCGGTGGTGTGCCAGCCGCCGGTTCGGGTCCGATGAGCGTTGTCCCGCGGTCTGTCCCAGTAGCCCGCGTGGACCAGCGCGCCGCGTACGACGATCTCTCCGACCGCACCGTCGGGGACCTCGACGTCATCCGGCCCGACGATCGTGATCCGGGCGAAGGGAACGGGGCGCCCGACGGTCGGGCTCCACTCCTCGTGCCCCAGGGCGGCGTAGAGACAGAATCCGGTCACCTCGGTCTGGCCGAACCCACCCATGTATCGGCCCCAGGGGCTGTCATCGGGGGTGACCATGTCCTTCCAGCCCGGGATCATCGTCAGCGGGCTGCGCAGGGAGCGCAGGTCGAAACGCCCGTCCCGGTTGGTCTCGACGAGCTGTGTGACCTGCGGTGGCATCAGGAACGCTGACGTGCACCGCTCACCGGCGATGAGCCGGCACAGTTCCTCGGGGCCGCTGCGGCGGACGAACACGTTGGTGCCGCCCCAGATGAACGTCGTGGCGGTGTGCTGGAAGGTGCCGATGTGGAACAGCGGGCCGGAGTTGAGGAAGATCTGGTCGCCGTCCGCGTGGAAGAGCGCGCCGATGACAGTGCCCTGGGCGATCAGATTCGCCGACGTGAGCATCGACCCGGCGGGCCGGCCGCCGTGCGCGGCCGTGTAGATGACGAGCACCGGGGCATGGGGATCAGGCTCCGCGAGGGGCGCCTGCGCGTCGCCCGCGGCCAGGAAACCTTCGTACGTGTCGGGACTGTCGCTGTCTGTTTCGCCGCTGCCCGCTCCGTCGGTGTCGTGGCGCAGCCAGCGCGCGGTGTGCGTGGCCCGTTTCCGCGCTTCGCGGGCGGTTGGCCCGATTTCGGCGTCCTGCCAGACGACGACGGCGGGCCGCAGGTCGTCGATGACGAACGCCATCTCCTCGGCGGAATGCCGCCAGTTCACCGGGCAGACCATGGCGCCGAGCCGAGAACCCGCCAGGAGCAGTTCGAGCACCCGGTGGCAGGTCTGCCCGAGCCACAGCACCCGCGCGCCACGGGTGACACCCGCGGCGCGCAGCGCTCCGGCGAGCCGGGCGACGCGTCCGTCCAGCTCGGCATAGGTCATGCGGGTGTCGCCGCACACCGTGGCGGTGTGGCCGGGACGCGACCGGGCATGTTCGGCGAGAAGTTCCGCGAGCGTCGGCCAGGTGCTGACCGCTACCGCCGACATCAGGCGTCCACCCCGTGCCGGTCCGGCGAGCCGGCTCGCGCCCTACCGTTGATCGTTTTGTTCACGGCGTTGGTCTCCATCCCTGCGAGTGATCTATTATAGAGTCTAATCGTATAGCTAATACGACTGTTTTGGTGGATGGTTCCAGGCTGGCTGAGGTCGTGCGCCAGGTGGCCGGCGGGTCGGGTTGTAGCGGTGGAATCATCTTCCTTATTAAATGCCTTATATTATATTTGTATCGGTTGGACACAGGGGAGGTGTGGCGGTGCCGGATGATCGTTATTACCAGCCCGCGGCGGAGACGATGCCACGAGCGGATCTTGAAGCGTTACAGGAGCGGCGGGTCGTCGAGCTCGTGGAGTACGCCTACGAGCGGTCGCCCTTCTACCGCGAGCGCTGGGACGCGGCCGGTGTCCACCCGCGTCAGGTCCGTACGCTGGCTGACTTCCGGGAGCGCATCCCGTTCATCGACAAGCAGGATGTCCAGGAGTTCCGCCAGCGCACGGGCGACCCGTTCGCCGGACTGCTCTGCGTCGACCGCAAGGATCTCACGTCGATCACGTCGACGTCCGGCACGACGTCCGAGCCAGAGTTCTTCCCGGAGCTGTGGGAAAGCGTTCCCCCCCTGGTCGCGGGCACCGCGCGTGATCTGTGGGAGCTGGGCCTGCGGCCGGGGGACAGGGTTGTGATACCCCCCGGTACCTTCCGTGGTTTCTGGGACACGCTGTTTCAGCTGCTCGGCCTCGTGCCGCTGTACATCGACACCTGGATGGGCCAGTGGGGGAACGTGCTGGACGCCATCGAGCAGTACCGGCCGGCCTACGTCCAGCTGCTGTACCCGATGGTCGTCGAGCTTGAGCGGCTCGCGGACACCAGGGACGTGCGGGCCGCGCTGGCGCCGCTGAAGGCGGCCAGCTTCGCCGGGATGCCGCTGGGCCGCGCGCTCACCGCCAAGGTCCGCGACGAGTGGGGAGTGAACCTTTACCTGTACACGAGCGCCGGGGACACCGGCACCGCCTGGGAGTGCTCCGAGCACGACGGGTACCACCTGTGGGAGGATATGGTGCTCGCCGAGCATCTTGACCCCTCCGGGGGCGCTGACGTGGCCGACGGCGCGGTCGGTGAGCTGGTGGCGACCGACCTTGACAACACCGCCGCGCCGTTCATCCGCTTCCGGTCCGGTGACCTGGTGCGGCTGACCCGCGCGGCCTGCGGCTGCGGACGCACCCACGCACGGCAGTGGCCCGTCGGCCGCAAGGGGGACGAGACCGTCGTAGGCGATGTGCTGGTCGGCGTCCAGGATGTCTGGGATGTCCTGGAGACCTTGCCGGAGACGGTGGACGGGATCTTCCAGATCATCCGGCCGGCCCGGGTTGTCGACTCGTTGCGGCTGCGCGTCGGCTACGCTCCGGAGATCACTGGCGACCTTGCTGACCTGCGGGCGCGGGTGACCGATGCGGTCGGCGCCAAAGTGGGGGTCGTCCCGGAGGTTGACCTGGTACCTGCCGCGGACATTCTCAGCACCTCCTCCAGCGTCGCGAAGTTTCCCCGGTTGGTGAAGGCATGAGCCGCGCGTCGATCGTGGCACGGTCGCGATCGTTGCCGCGTGCGGAGATAGCCGGTATCGGCCGTTTCACGGCCGCGGGCCGTCATCACGATTTCTCGATCACCTGGGATGATCGAGAAAGGGCCGCCGGCTGGCACCGAGCGGCGCTTGCGGCCTGGGGGTTCTCGCCGGGGGACAGCGCTCTGATCACCTCGGTGGCCTGCGAGGGCTGCTGGATCGCCGGGCTGACACAGGCACTTCATGATCATCGGGTTGTCTTCGCGCTGGCCGAATCGTACAGTTGGGACGCCCGCCGGGTGGGGACCTTTGCCCGGCGGCTGCCGCTGGCGGCGGTATTCGGGCTCGGCCGGGAAACCGCTGAAGGGCTGCGGGCCACGGCCAGCCTTGACGTTCTCGCTCCGGTGCGCCACCTGTTTGCCCGCCCGGAGGCCTTCCCGATCCTGCGTGGCGCGGATCTGGACCCGCTGCTGTTCGCGCCGATCGGGCCGGCTGTGGCTGTCGAGTGCCCGGAGCGCGGCGGCGGGCACGTCGACGCGCGGCTCTGGTCGGTGCGGGCCGTAGACGGGCAGCTCCGGCTGTCCTTCGCGGACGAACGTCCGGATGGTCTCCGTGACGTCCCGCTCGGGGTGGGCGGCACGGTCCGGACCGGCCGGTGCGCGTGCGGCAGCGATGATCCGCGGGTGCTGCTGGCCTGACCCGCGCGGTGCGCGCCGGCTGCCTGTGGCCGCCTGCGGTGGCTCTGGTGCCCGCGGTCCGCTCGGCAGGCCGGACGAAGCCCGCCTGCCCGCCTGCCCGCCTGCCCGCCTGCCCGCGGGACCCGGACCGTCGTGTCCCGCGGGCAGGCGAATGGACGGAGCATGGCCGTGCCCTGAGCGCGAGACGTGCGTTCCAGCGCGCCCGGCACCAGGGGCGCGGCGTCCGTCGGGTGTCCTTGGGGGATCGGGGTGAGCTGGCCAGCAGTTGCTCTCAGCGGGCCGCGCGCAGGAAACACCCCGGGCGGGCACCGGTGAGCTCACCGAATTCCTGCACGATCGTCCCCGCGACCGCGGTCATCCGGTAACCCCCCGCGGGGCGGCGCAGCCGGGCAGCCCCGGTCGGCAGGTCCGAGACGAACACGTCCCGTTTCCATTCGAGCTCGTTGAGCGCGAACACGACGACGTCGCCGGCGGCGCCCTCGCGCAGGACGCCCCGATCGGCAAAGCCGAACAGGCCCGCGAGCTGTCCCGTCATCTTGTGCACGGCCTGTTCGAGGGTGAGGTCGTCGCGGTCGCGCACATGGCGGGTCAGGGTCAGGGTCGTGTCGCCGATGGCGCACATCATCGCGAGATGTGCGCCCGCGTCGCTGTTGGCGATGATGGAGGCGGGGTGCGAGAGAGTCTCCGCAACGCCGTCCGCGTCCGCGTTGGACACGCCGACACCGACGACACCCGGCGTGAGGTCATTGTCCAGAAGCCAGTCGGCGAGGACGTCGGACGGGTGGCCGGCATGGGCGATGACAAGGTCGGCCAGGGTCGAGCCCACCCACTTCTCGTTGTGCGGGCGGGTGACGGAGACGAACCGGATCCGGTCGGGGTGGCGGTGCGGGATCATCGTTCGAGGGACCTGGTCCCACTCCGCCCGCGCCTGTGCCCGCCACTGCGGGTCGGTCAGCATCCGCTGCTTGTCGCCGGGCGTGGCCTGCACCATCCGATGCCAGGTCTCCTGCAGGCCCATCCAGGACATCCCGCCGTTCCAGTTCACGTGGATGTCCAGCGTCCGGGGGCTTACCTGCGGGTAGGAGCGGATTCCGCCGGCCTGCAGCTCCGCGGCGAACGTGAGCATCTCCCGGGCCCAGTTGGGCTTGTCCGACGTGTGAAAGATACCGATCCAGGAGTGCATCAGGTCACGTGGCCGGCACAGATCGCCCATCCGCCGGACGTCCGCACGCATCTGACGGCCCGACTGGCCCGGGATGAACGTCATGAACCGGGACCGGTCGGCCAGGACGTCGATCAGCGCGGCGAACTCGGCGTCGTCGGCGATCCGGCTCGGCACCGGCCGGCCGGCGCGGTCCTCGTCGAATCCGAGCGATGTCGACATGCCGAACGCGCCGGCGTCGAGGGAGCCGGCCAGCAGGGCCGCGATCAGCGCTCGCTCGTCGGCGGTCGCGGCCCGATCCCACGCCTGCTCGCCCATGACGTACTGGCGCAGCATGTTGTGACCTACGAGCCCGGCGACGTTGAGGCCGTAGCCGCCGCGTTTCCCGGCCGCGTCCAGGTAGTCACCATAGGACTCCCAGTCCCAGGGCAGGGCGGTGTCGAGCACCTCGCGGGGAAGGTCCTCGATGTAGCAGAACAGGGCCGCGAGCCCGGCTCTGTCCGCGGGGCGGACCGGCGCCAGGGACAGCGAGCAGTTACCCACCAGCGCGGTTGTCACGCCGTGCTGAGGCATCGGGTCGCACATCGGGTCCCAGAACAGCGTGGGATCGAAGTGGGTGTGCACGTCGATGAAGCCGGGTGTCACGTAGGCGCCGGATGCGTCGATGACTCGCTCGCCGTCCGGCCGCAGTCCCACCCCGATCTCCGCGATGACGCCGTCCCGGACCCGGACGTCGCTGGGCCGGGCCGGGGATCCGGTGCCATCCACGACGCTGCCGCCGCGTACGAGCAAGTTGTCCATTGAGAGCCTCTCATTAGGTATAATGATTCTACTAAAATAGTCATTCTGTCAGAATAAGTCGAGGAAGGCGAAGGAGGGATCTTGGAGCGCAGAGTCGCGATCGTCACCGGTGGTACCCGTGGTATCGGTGCTGCGATCACGGAGGTTCTTGTCGGTGCGGGGGCGCATGTTGTGGCCATCTACGCTGGTAACCACGCTGGTGCGGAGGCGTTGCGCGAACGTCTGGTCGACCGGGGCGGTTCAGTCAGCATGCACGCCGGGGACGTCGGCGACCCGGACTTCTGCCGAAAGCTCGTCGCCGACGTGCTGGGTGAACACGGCCGCGTCGACCACCTCGTCAACAACGCGGGTCTCCTGGTCGAGAACAGTGCCTTCAGGATGACCGATGAGGACTGGGAGCGTGCCCTGCGGGTGAACCTGTCCGGCCCGTGGTATCTCGCCCGCGCCGTACTTGCGCCCATGGTGGAACGCCGTTTCGGGCGCATCGTGAACGTCGGGTCGGTGACCGCGGCTATGGGCAGTCCGGTCGAGATCGGCTATGGGGCGGCCAAGGCCGGCCTGCTGGGTATGACGCGCTCGCTCGCGCGGGCGGTCGCGCGTAAGGGCATCACCGTCAATCTCATCGTGCCCGGTGTTTTCGAGACGGACATGACCAACTCGATGGCTCCGGCCGCGCAGGAGACGATTCGCGCGATGATCCCGTTGGGGCGGCGCGGTGATCCCGCTGAGCTCGCGCACGCCGTCCGCTTCCTGCTGGACGACAGGGCGGGCTACGTCACCGGGTCGGTGGTCACCGTCGACGGTGGCCTGAGTATGGGTGCCTAAAATTTCCGAAAGGACCTCCAGAATTTCCCCGGCCCGGGACGGCGTTGTCGCGCCGCCGTCGAGCCGGCTCAGCTCCCGCGGCAGGGGCCGGTTGCCGCACGTCAAAGGTGGTGCCGGGCGCTCTTACCCGTAAGAAGGTGGAGCACTGAGCGACTTTACGGTAGCCCGATAGATCTGCCGATGGTGCCACCAGCGCTGTCGGCGGGGCGGTCGTGGGCACCGCGCGGTTTGGTTGGGGCGACCGGCAACAGGGGGCGTGGCATCGCGGGGCGGGGCACGCACCTCGCGTCGTTGTCGTCAGTCGCCACCCAACACCAGGGTGGCTCCCTCCTCCGCCTCGCGATGCACGCACCCCAGCCCCGCTCCTTGATCCACACCCCTATTGCCGGGCGCTCTTACCGCTGGAGCCTCTTCATCTCATCAATCAGCATGCTGACGGCATGAGTGACAGCCCGGAACACGTGTCGGGACGACAATGCGGTCGCGGAGAGTGAACAGATCATGATTGTCTGGGTAGCGCCCAGCCGGCCGGTTCATGCGGGAAATCGTTGGGCAGGACCGAGATGTGGACGAGTCGGATGACGTGCACGTTGCTACTTTTGGCAACCGAGTCAACGAGTTTTTTGATGTGGGGGAGACCGCCACGGCAACGGTTGACGCACAGGGGCGCATCACGCAGTGGAGCAAACAGGCTCGGCGGCTGCTGGCCTACCCGCCGGCCGAGGTCCTCGGACGGGCGGCGGCAGACCTTCTCGTCGAGGAGATTCCGGACACCGTGCGGCTGTCCAGCGCGGCGCTGGAGGTATGGAGCGGCCAGGCGGTTGTGCGCCACCGGGACGGCCGGCATCTGCGGGTCGAGTTGCTGGCACAACCGTCGCCGACTGACGATGGAAAGATTACCTGGATCATTAGTGCGGTGCTGGCGGAGCGGCAGAAGCGGCAGATGCGAAAAAATCAGGAGCAGCGGGATACGAAGGACGGCGACTGGCCGCTGCTGGACTGGGCGTTCGACCAGTCCCCGCTGTATCTCGGGGTCTACGACGTGGACCTGCGGATCCGCCGGCTGAACGCCGCGGCGTGCCGCCAGCTCGGCATCAACCAGGGCGAGGAACGCGGGCTCCAGCTCACCGAGCTGCTGCCCGGTGGGCCCGCCCTCGACGCGGTCGTCGAGCGGCTGCGCAAGGTGGCGCGGACAGGCGAGCCGGTGCGTTACAGAGTTTTCACCCCTACTCGGATCAATGCTTACGGCGAGGCACTGGCCATCAGCATCTCGCCGCTGAAGGATCCGGACGGGCTGATCCGAGGCGTGTACAGCGCGGCGTTCGACATCAGCGAGCAGCACCGGGCCCAGCAGCGGCTGGCCGTGTTGAACAAGGCGAGTAGCCGTATCGGCAGTACTCTGGACGTGATCCGGACCGCGCGGGAACTGGTGGAGGTGGTTGTTCCCGGACTCGCCGACTGGGCCAGCGTGGACCTGCTCGAATCGGTACGCCAGGGATATGAGCCGGTTGCCGGTCCGCTCTCGGGCACGGTCACCCTGTGCCGTGCCGCGCACCAGTCGATCCTCGCAGGCCGTCCCGAAGTTGTAGTGGAGCTGGGGCAGGCGGACGTCTATCCGGACTATTCGCCCCCCGCCCGCGCCCTGGTGACCGGCCGGCCCGCGCTGTACCAGATCTCTGACCCTGTGATGGCTCGTTGGGTCGCCGCGGATACTGTCCGGACCGCCAAGGTTCGCGAGTACGGGTTTCACTCGATGCTTTTCGTGCCGTTGCGTGCCCGTGGCGCCACCCTGGGTGTGGCGACTCTTGCTCGTCATCGACATCCGGAGGCGTTCGAGCACGACGATCTCATCCTTGCCGATGAACTCGCTGCCAGGGCGGCAGTCGCTATCGACAATGCCCGTCGTTACACCCGTGAACGCGCTACCGCGCTCACGCTGCAGCGCAGCCTGCTCCCGCGGCGGCTGCCCGCGCAGACGGCGGTGGATGTCGCCTCCCGCTACCTGCCAGCCAGCTCTGAGGTGGGTGTCGGTGGTGACTGGTATGACGTGATCCCGCTGTCCGGGACCCGTGTCGCGCTGGTTGTCGGTGACGTCGCGGGCCACGGGCTGCACGCGGCCGCGACCATGGGCCGGCTCCGTACCGCCGTGCGCACGCTTGCCGATGTTGATTTTTTCCCCGAGGAGCTGCTCACCCGCCTGGACGACGTGGTCATCCGGCTGGCGGCCGAGGAGAGCCCGGCATCAACGGGCATGTCTGGCGATATTGGTGACAGTCTTGTTTCCACGTGTCTGTACGCGGTGTATGACCCGGTGTCCTGCCGGTGTTCGTTGGCCCGCGCCGGTCACGCCCTGCCCGCCATCGTGACCCCGGACGGCACCGTCGACTTCCTCGACCTGCCGGCCGGTCCTCCACTGGGTGTGGGCGGGCTGCCCTTCGAGGCCGCTGATTTCGATCTGCCCGCGGGCAGCCTGCTCGTTTTCTACACGGACGGACTCGTCGAGGGCCATGACCGTGACACCGACGCGGGCCACAGCGCGTTGCGCCGGGTGCTGGCCGATTCCGCAGGCTCGCTGGAGAGTATCTGCGACACTATCCTCGCGACCATGCTGCCGGAGCGTCCAAGCAATGACGTCGCGCTGTTGGTCGCCCGGACACGTGTTCTTGACCCGGGCCAGGTCGCCAGCTGGGATCTGCCGGCAGAGCCGGCCGTCGTCGCGGGCGCCCGCGCGCAGGCATCCCGTCAGCTCGCCAGCTGGGGGCTGGACGAGGCCACATTCATCACCGAGCTGATCGTCAGCGAACTGCTCACCAACGCCATCCGCCACGCTCGGGCACCGCTCCAGCTGCGGCTGATCCTTGACGACAGCCTCATCTGTGAGGTCTCCGACGCCAGCAGCACCGCGCCGCACCTGCGCCGGGCCCGTGTCCTTGACGAGGGCGGCCGTGGGCTGCTCCTGGTCGCCCAGCTCACCCGGCGTTGGGGTACCCGTCATACCCACCATGGAAAGACAATCTGGGCTGAACAGCCTCTCCCCACGGGTTGACGGTCGGTACCGATCGGCCGTCGCTGTCCGTGTTTGGCGGTCGCTGGCCAGGACTGTGCACCCGTACGGCGGCACGCTCGGCGGCAGTGGTTAAGTAGCATCCGACAGCCCTTGGTTGTCCTGGTCGCGGTGGGTTCGGGCGCTGCGCGGCCGGGGCCGTGCCGGGCGTCGCCAGGCCTGTCAGGACGGTGGGCCGTAGGGGGTACGCGCGCGGCGCGCGTGGGTGACGGAGGTTGGATGAGCCGGGCCGGAACGTTCCAGGGCCACATGGTGACTGTCGGCACCGCTGTGTGTCTCGTGCTCCTGACCGGCGCGTGCGGTGGCAGCGGCTCGACGCCAGCGGTCGTGCGGGACGCGGCGGTTACCGCGGCACCGCCGAGCCCCCCCGCCACGGATCTGCCCACCGATCTGACGCTGGCGTCGTCATCACCGCCGGCCGTCCAGACCCAGTCCGCGCAACCGACCGCGACGGCCAGCGCCGACCCGCTCAGTACGTCTATCGTCCCGGGCAATTTTCCGTTCCCGGACGGGTCGACCCACACGCTCACCAACAGCAAGCCCACCGACGCGTCGATCAGTCTGAAGGGAGTGACCCCGGCCGCGGCGGCCGACTTCTACCGGAAGGCCCTGCCCGGTGTCGGTTACAAGCTCTTCCAGCAGTCCGCGTCCGATGGGAGAACGAAGGTCACTTTTACGGGGCACAACCAGAGCGTCGAGATTCTCGCCGGTGGCACCACCAGCCCCAATCTTATTGTGCTCGTTTTTACTCAATGCAGTACCGCCGTGCAGGGCGGGGCAATTCCGACGCGCCGCAGTGACCGGGTCGCCTGCCAATGATCATGGTGATGTGTGCCATGTGCCTGGTCCGCGGATAACCGTTCCCGAGCCTGTGCCTGGTAGCCAGCCACAGCACGTCGGCGCGGTGGTACGACCGTGGCGGCGGGCGGGCTGGTTCCGGCAACAACTGTGATCGTGTCGGTGTGGCCGGGCGCCAGGTGGATTCCGGTGGTGTCCGGCCGCCGCGGGAGCGTCACGCGGTCTCACCCAGAGCGTCAGCCGGCCGGGCCGAGATGAAGATCCAAAATGTTGTTCCAGGTCGTGGCCGGTCCCGGCGCGGCGAACTGCCGGCTGGTGGCGGAGTACCCGGCACGCGCATCCAGACAGTCGTCGACGTGTCTCGGGGCGGCTGGCGGGCGGGCAGTCAGGGCCGGGGGGATGCGCTGCCATAACGGAACGTGGTATCGAGAGTGTGACCACCGTGCGGACCCGCGACACGGACCACACGGCGTGGGTGTTCGGGCGTGGATCCTCCGATCGCTGGCAACGTGTTACGAGGCAGGCCGGGCAGTCGCAGACGTGGCAAGTACCTAGCGGAGGTGGAGAACTCGATATGGCAGCGCAGAAAACGCACCGGAATATCGAAGACTGGGCACATGATCTTCCTGCCGGCTTCATAGAGTGCCGCACGATGGGTCATCGGTGGGAGCCGCATACAGCGGCCTGGGACAAAGAAGCCAGGGCCTACCACGTGACGCATGAATGTGACCGTTGTGGCACTCAGCGCAAGGCCTGGTGGAGTAGGACGGGAGAGATCTCCTCAGCCTCCTACAGCTATCCCGACGGCTACCTCACGAAGGACGTTGGTTATATCGGCGCGGAAGGGCGGGGTGTGCTGCGCACGGAATATCTGACCCGTGTCTTCAGCAGTAGGGCGGAGAGCGCCAACGGCAGGAAGAGAGCGTCATGACCCTGGTACGGCGTTCTTCCCCGTGGTTCGCGCCGAGCCACCCGGGCGGTGCGCCGTACCGCGCCGCCTGTCGTGATCGGGAGTGGCGGATCAGTCGTTGATCAGATGAATCCGCCGCGTCGCGAGACCTTATCCGACACTTCTTGTGGCTATCCGCTTCCTAACGGCACCAGGTGCCGCTACAGTGCAGCTGCGAGAGCCGACCACTTCGTGTGATGTCCCACCGGGAACCCGTGTGGGACGCCCAGCGATCGTGGGCGCTGTCGGTTGCCGTGCGTAAGAGCGCCCTTATCGCCGGGCGTGCCAAACCGGACCGGGATTCCAGGGGTGGCTCAGTGGTCGACGTGACAAGGATCGGCGTGGTAGGCGGTGGCCTGATGGGTTCGGGCATTGCCGAGGTATGTGCCCGAGCGGGTCTCGATGTGACAGTCGTCGAAACGGACACGGGCCGGGCTGCGGCAAGCCATGGCCAGGTGGTCAGTTCACTGGACCGCGCGACACTGCGGAACAAGCTGTCGGTCGATGACCGTGACCGGGCGCTGGAGCGGTTGAGATTCACGACGGACCTCAACGAACTGGCCGACCGTCAGCTGGTGATCGAGGCCGTCGTGGAGGACGAACAGCTGAAGGTCGAGATCTTCCGGGATCTTGACAAGGTGGTCGCTGACCGTGGCGCGATCCTTGCGTCCAACACGTCGTCCATTCCCATCATGAAGCTCGGGATGGCGACCAGCAGGCCGCGCCACGTGATCGGTATCCATTTTTTCAACCCGGTGCCCGTTCTGCCGTTGGTTGAACTGGTGCCATCCCTGTTGACCGATGAGGAGACCCAGACCAGGGCTGAGTCCTTTGTCGGTGAGCTGCTCGGGAAGCGGGCGATCCGTTCCCAGGACCGCGCCGGTTTTGTGGTGAATGCCCTGCTCGTACCATATCTGCTGTCCGCCATCAGAATGCTTGAGTCGGGTTTTGCCTCGGCGGCCGATATCGACAGCGGGATGGTGCTCGGCTGCGCGCATCCCATGGGCCCGCTGGCATTGGCCGACCTGATCGGTCTCGACACGGTGAACGCGATCGCCGAATCGCTGTACGCTGAGTTCAAGGAGCCGTTGTACTCATCACCCCCCTTACTCATGCGCATGGTTGACGCCGGCCTGCTCGGGAAGAAGAACGGTCGCGGCTTCTACGAGTACGGTCAGGTCAGCGCGTGACCCCGGCGAGCGCCGGCACTGGCGTGTATCAGCTGAGCGAGGAACACCAGGCCCTGCGGGAGGCGGTACGGCGGCTGGCGGAAAAGGAGATCGCCCCGTATGCCGCCGACGTCGACGAGCGGGCCCGCTACCCGACCGAAGCACATGCCGCATTGACGCGGTCCGGTTTCCACGCCGTACACATCCCGGAGGAGTACGGCGGCGAGGGCGCGGACGCGGTCGCGGCCTGCATTGTGATCGAGGAGGTGGCGCGGGTCTGCGCATCCTCCTCGTTGATCCCGGCGGTGAACAAGCTGGCGACCGTTCCGATCATGCTGGCGGCGTCCGAGGAACTGAAAAAGCAGGTGCTGCCTTCGATCGCCGCGGGTGAGGCCATGGCGTCCTACGCGTTGTCCGAACGGGAAGCGGGTTCAGACACCGCCTCCATGCGTACCAGCGCGCGGCTGGATGGTGACTACTGGGTGCTCAACGGCACCAAGTGCTGGATCACCAATGCCGGCCAGTCCAGCTGGTACACGGTGATGGCGGTCAGCGACCCGAACGCGGCGAAGAAGTCCCAGGGCATTTCGGCGTTCGCGGTCCACCAGGACGATCCCGGCTTCTCGGTGGGTCTGGAGGAGCGCAAGCTCGGCATCAAGGGTTCGCCGACCAGGGAGATCCACCTGGAGAACTGCGCGATCCCGGCCAATCGGATCATCGGGGAGCCGGGCACCGGGTTGAAGACCGCGCTGCGCACGCTGGATCACACCCGCCCCACGATCGGCGCGCAGGCGGTGGGTATCGCCCAGGGCGCGCTGGACACGGCGATCGTCTACGTCAAGGAACGCCGGCAGTTCGGGCGGGCCATCGCCGAGTTCCAGGGCCTGCAATTCATGGTCGCTGATATGGGGATGAAGATCGAGGCGGCTCGGCACCTGGTGTACGTGGCCGCGGCCAAAGCCGAGCGTGGCGATCCGGATGCCGGGTTCGTGTCGGGGGCGGCGAAGTGCTTTGCCTCGGACGTGGCCATGGAGGTCACCACCGATGCGGTCCAGCTGCTCGGCGGCGCGGGATACACCCGTGACTTCCCGCTTGAGCGGATGATGCGCGATGCGAAAATCACGCAAATCTACGAGGGGACGAACCAGATCCAGCGAGTGATCATGGCTCGGCACCTGCTCGGTTAGGGCCTGTCTGATGGATGGTGGCTGACCCACGCGATCGACGATCCATCAGACACGCCTCAGTGCCGGCCCATTGCCCTGGCCGTAGCCCGTTACGAGCGCGGCAGGCCGGAGCTGATTACCGTTTTGGCCGTACGGAACGCACGGAGCGTGACGGCCGCCCGCGAGCCGGGCGGCGGTTGCCGCGGTGCTGCAGTGGCTCGATGACCAGCCTGCGTAGCTCATCCAGCCCGATGGCGTCGGGATGCCCGGAGCCCAGCAGCGCGCCGAACAGGTCCCGCATGTCACTGCTGCTTGCCTGCGCGAACGATTCGCGGACAGCGTCCGGGCCGGCGATCTCAAGCAGCTGGATCAGTTGCTCGGTCACGGCCAGCAGGCTTTCTCGCTCGGTCAGGCTATCCGGGTCCAGTTCCTCATCTTCGACGAGGAACTGGACGGCGATCGGTCCGAGCGCGGGATCCGAGCGCAGCCGCTGGAGCAGGGCTGTCCGATCGGGCTGGGCCGTACACAGCGCATCGAGCATTGCGGCGGCCCGATGACGGAAGGGACAGGACCGTACCGCGTCGAGCAGGCGGTCCAGCCCGGCTTCTTCGCCACCGTGGGCGGCCAGCCAGCGAAGGATCTCCTCCTGGCCGGTTTCCGGGGTGTAATGCTGGGCGATCATGCCAAGCAGCCGCGCGGGGTCGGCGCCGGTCAGCTCGCCGACGAGCGGCATGTAGCGTCCTTCAGCAAGCAGCCGGACGCGGACCGCATGGGTCCCCAGGTGGCTGAGGGCAACGGTCTCGACGGGCCCGGCGTCGGGAGCGAGCGCGGCGCGGAGCCGTTCCCGGGCGTCCGGAGGCAGACCCGTGGAGATGCTCCGGAGGCTGGCGGCGAAGTCATTCTCATCGAGGTCATCGAGGTCATCGAGGTCATCGGAGCCGTCGAGGCCGTTGGAGTCGTCGAGGTCCTCAAGGAACATCGGATCGGCCGGCCCGATCGCCTGTTCCACCCCACCGGCCTCAGCCAGTATCCGCAGCATCCGCCTCAGATCGGCTTCGACCGTCTGCCGCCAGATCGACTGCCGGGACTCGTCCTCGTCGTCGAGGTCGAAGGCAGTCTGGCAGGACAGCCAGACGCTTTCCGCCAGGCGTTCCACCGGCACCGGCGCTGGCATGCCATAGATGGTGTTGAGGACGTCGGGCACGGCTTCGTCGAAGACGTCGTGGAGCATGCCCGGAGCATGGCCGTACACCCGCGGCTGCACCACCGCGTCGGCAAGCTCGTTGAACGTGTTGAACGCCGCGGTCCACAGGGCCAGGCCGGCACGCAGCAGCGGCTGCGACTTCGCGACCCGCACCAGGCGGTTCTTCACCACCCGGATCAGCCGCAGTTTCTTGGCCCATTCGACCAGCAGGATGAGCCCGGCCAGCTCCGAACTGCTCTTGGTCCGCCAGACCCGGCCACCGACGACGGGGTCGACCGTGTCGCCGGTGTCGAGCAGCTCGATCAGCTCACGGGCGTCGACAAGCTTGAGCTGGCCGGTCGCGGTCAGCGCGCGGCCGGCGCCGACCCAGTCGGTGAGCGCACGCAACTGCCGGACGAGCCGGTTGTCCTCCGCCATCGCGGCAAGCTCGTGCTCCGGCGGGAGCGACACCGGCAGCTGGGAGCAGGCGCGCGCGGTCGGCCCGCCGTCACCACGCAGATGCCGTGTGACGATGTGGTTGAGAATCGCATCATCGTGTTCGACCCGGCCTGCGCGGGCGCTGTCGGCGAAGCGCCGCATCGCGACCTCGTCGGTCGGGTCGATACCGGCGGTGATTGCCCGCATGGCCCAGAATTTCGCGATGCCGAAGTTGCGTTCGTCGGACATCGCCTGCCGGAACGTGTCACCGGCGATGGCGGCGATCGCGGCCTCGATGTCGGGGAGGGCGTCGCCGGTCGGATCATCCAGAGCGGTGTGGTGAAGGTAACGCAGCATCGTGAGCAGCATGCCGGGGATGTCGGCGGCGTCGTCCGCGCTGACGGACACCTGCCGCGGTATCCAGTCGAGCAGGAACACCCGGACGAGGTCGACGGTCCAGAAGCCGAGCCGTCCATCGACGCTGTAATGGCGGAAGTCCAGCGCGGCATCCAGGATAAACGGATCAACGGTCAGCTGTTGTTCGCCCGCCCACGCCGAACAGCGGCGGATGAACAGCTCCTTCGCGGCCTCGAATTCGTTGGACTGCTCGGGCTCGAAGTGTGTACGCATGTCCGCGCCTTCCTTGCCGATCGTTTGCCGGCCAGACTAGCGGCGCTGCGTGTTGACCGCGTAACCACCTCCGTCGAACCCGCCGCCAGCTTGGATCGCGTAACGTCACTCGATGTTCAGCCACGCGTTGGCATATTGCTGATTGTAGTCGGCCGAACCGGAAAACGCATCAAGCAATAACAAGAGCGCCTGGCAACAGATGTGTGGATCAAGGAGTGGGGCTGGGGTGCGTGCATCGCGAGGCGGCGCGGGGACGCGCCGGAGGTGGTGGGCGTTGACCGGCGAGCCGGGGCATCCGTGCGTCGCGCGGCGATGGCTGACGGCTTCCCAGACACGCCGTAAAGCGCTGATCAGTGGCTGCCGAGGAATGCCCCCGTGGCTGGCCGCGGATGAGGCGAGCGGCGCCGCTCTGTCGGGGTGGAGGGTGGCGTGGACACGAGGCACATAGTGCGCAATGTCGCTGGTGGCCGGAGCCCGGCAGGGACATGGCTGCTTGTCGTGCTCTTCGCGATACTGGGCGTGGCGGCAACGGTTGGCTGGGGGCCGGCGCCGCCAGCGCTCGCGGCCGTGCGGACCGCCGCGGCCGTGGCTGTGGGACCGTCGATGGCGCTCACCCCTGTGTCCGGGCCGGCTGGGGCTTCCGTGACAGCGACCGGGACGGGATTCGGCTGCACCGGCACGAGGGTTCCCGCAGTGGACGTGTCCTGGGACCGGACCCAGGCCGTGGGGACGGCGCCGGTCAGTTCCGGCGGCTTCAGCCTCACGTTCCGGGTACCGATGGGAGCGGCCGCTGGTTCACATTCGGTCACCGCCGTATGTTCCACGGTCTCTGCCTCGGCGACGTTCACCGTGGTCGAGCCTGTGCCGTCGCCCACCCCGGCTCCCCAGCCGACCCCGGCTCCCCAGCCGACCACCGCCCCGGCCACCCCGGCCAGTCCGGTGGCCAGCGCGGCTGGTGGCCCCGCGGCGACCACGTCCGCTACTGGTGTGGCGGCAGCTGGCACGACCGGGGCGCCGATACAGACTGTGGTGGCACCCGACGCGACCAGCGCCGGGGGGCTTCCCGCCGACGGGGCGGCACAGCCCGTGCCCGGCGCAGGCGCCGGCTCCGACGCGGCCTCCGGGGGCTTGCCG
>NZ_CAKJTM010000038.1:0-1841 GCF_917627345.1 Protofrankia sp. CiP3
CCCCGATGCCTGTCCTGGAGCCGGGTAGCTCACCGCTCTACTTGCTGAAGTGGTAACTTGGCAAGCAAGTAGGTGAGCAAGTCTGGCGGGCCGGGGGGAGGCAGCGGTGGAGCTGGACGCGATTGTCAGGCGGCTGCGGTCGGCCGGTGGCGAGCTGGAGGACGTCGAGGTCAAGCGGGCCGCGGGGGGCCTGCCGCGGAGTGTGGCCGAGACGATGTCCGCGTTCGCCAACTCCCGGGGCGGTCTGCTCATCCTCGGGCTCGATGAGTGCGCCGGATTCAGCCCGGTCGACCTCGGTGATCCGACGGCGCTGCGGGACGAGGTGGTCGCGGTTGCCCGCGGAAAGATCACGCCGCCGCTGGCGCCGAGCGTGGAGCTCGTGCCATTCGAGGGCGCTGTCCTGGTGGTCACCGACATCGACCCGCTGCCACCGGCGCAGCGACCCTGTTACGTCACCGCCAGGGGCCTCTACAACGGCGCGTTCACCCGGATCGGTGACGGGGATCAGCGGCTGACGCCGTACGAGATCGACCGGCTGCGGGAGAACCCCGGGCAGCCCCGCTGGGACGAGGAACCGGTTCCGGAAGCGACGGTTGACGATCTGGACCGGGGTGCGGTCCTGCGTCTGGTTGAGGTCGCGAGCCGTAATTCGCCGCGGGCGTTCGCCGGGTTGAGTGAGCCTGACGCGCTCGTTTCGCTGGGCGTTCTCGTGGCGCACAATGGATTGCTCGTGCCGTCGCTCGCGGGGTTGCTCAGCGTCGGCAGGTATCCCCAGCGGTTCTTCCCGCAGCTGATGGTGTCGGTGGCGGTCTACCCGCATGAGGACGGCAGCCGGCCGGGGCCGGGGGGGGGGGTTCGGTTCCTGGACAGTGCCGCGGTCGGCGGGAACGCCCCGACGATGGTGGCCGACGCGATGCTGGCGGTGCAGCGCAACCTCCGCCGGGCCAGCCGGATCGTCGGTGCCGGGCGTGAGGACATCTGGGAGATCGCACCTGAGGTGATCCGGGAAGTCGTCGTCAACGCGCTTATGCACCGCGACTACAGCCCGCAGGCCCGCGGCACCCAGGTCCAGGTGGAGCTGTTTCCCGACCGGTTCACCGTCACCAGTCCCGGTGGGCTGTTCGGCAACGTCCGGCTGGAGACGCTGGGGGAGGCCAGCACCTCATCATCCCGCAACGCACGCCTCGCCGCCCTGCTGCAGGAGACCGGCGACCCGCTCACCGGACGTCCGGTGGCCGAGAACCGCGGTTCGGGCGTCGGTGCGATGATCAGTCAGGTCCGGCGTGACACCGGGCTGGTCCCGCTGTTCAGCGACAGCCTCGACTACTTCCGCGTGACCATTCCGCGGACCTCTCCCGTCACCCCCGAGCTGCGCGCCTGGGCAGCACGGCTCGGCCGGGGCGAGAAGCTTTCGGAAGCGCAGCTCGGCGCGCTCGCGCTCGCGAAGGCGGGCTACGACATAGACGTGGCCCTGCTGCGCAGGTTGGCTCTGAGCACCGCGGATGCGCGGCGTGAGCTGGGCCATCTGCGCGACCTCGGAATTCTGGTCCCGCGTCGGGCCCGGGAGGACGGCGCGTTCCGGCTCGCCTCAGGCCTGCTCGGGACGGTGGCCAGCCAGGCGGCGACAACGCGGCTGGGCCGGCCGGGCGCCGGCCTCGCGGACCGCATCCTCGTAGCCCTCGCTGGCACCGGTTCAGCCAGCCGGGAGGAGCTGCAGGCGACGACGGGCGCGAGCCGGAGCGCGGTTGCGAAAACGCTCGGCACTCTCCTCTCGGGCGGCCAGGTCGAAGCCACCGCGCCGCTGCACAGCCCGTACAGGCGCTACCGGCTCGCCCAGCCCT
>NZ_CAKJTM010000038.1:2222-3905 GCF_917627345.1 Protofrankia sp. CiP3
AGAACCTGTTCTGAAGTCGCCCCGTGACTCTGCTGCCGGCTTGACGCCGTAGGTCGCCGAGGTAGCTGCAGCCGGGACGCCACCGCCAGGGACGGCCAAGGGGCACTTCGCAGACGGCGGTCCCCTATACATCCAGGCTGACGGGAAGCAATCATAATTTCAGGCAGGGACCACACGGGGGCAACATGCATCTCCCAGATCGGGCGATAACGTGATGAGAGCGGGGAAACTACATCGATGTAAGAATCATTCGGATGGAGTCTTCTCGATCTGCAGGAGCGAGGAGGAACAATAGTGGTCCTACCACTTCATGACCGCATACTCGACTCGATCGAAGCTTACTTCGGGCTGTCACCGCAGATGTTGACGCTATCTGTCGAGGTGTCGCAGCCCGAACTTGATCAGAGAGTCATCCGACTGTCGCTGAAGGCGGCACGCGAACGGGTTGCGGACCCCGCCGTGCCTGCCGGCATCAAAGATGCGATCTGGTCGGCACTTGTCCGCTTGGCGAGTGAGGCGAAGGATCCCTGGGACACCGCGGTCATCTGGATGATGGTGCCCGGCCTTCGCCGGATCTGCCGCCGGTGCCGTCGTTACGGCAGTCCGCTGGATTCCAGCGAACTTGAATCCGAGGCTGTCGCCGGATTCGTTGAGGTCCTCCACGTTGCCGACCCGAACAGGCCAGCACTCGGGAGCTGGCTCTGGTGGACCACCTATCGCCACGTTCAGGAGGCCAGCGCACGGGCTCGGGCCGAGACGCCCACAGCCGACATCGAACTGCTGGGAAGCCTCCGTGCTTACGGATATGACGACTCCACGTCGAGCCAGACGGTGGTCCGCCTGGTCAGAGACGACGTTCCGGTCGTCGACGAGAGTGCCGCCGCCGGAAGCGCCCTGGAAGGAGAAAGGCTGGGCGCTCTCGCGCACCGACTCGGGCTCGATAGGGCACTCCACCTTCCGGGAGGATCGACGGAGCGTGCGGCATGACCGGTCGGCGGCTGACCTTTCCAGAACTTTTCGACCTGCCGACCGTCGTGGATCTGACAACTGCGGCGCGGGCGGTAGGCGTCTCGATCAATACCGCGTACAAGCTGGTGCACGCCCAGCAATTCCCCTGCCCGGTTATGCGACTTGGCTGGCGTTATCAGGTGTCGACGGCCGGCTTGCTGCACGCCCTGGGGATTGACGAAAGCCGGGTCTGCCTTGACGACGTCCAGCGCGGCGCCTCGTTCGCCCGAAGCATCACGTAGGGGCGAATCCGAGGCCGAATTGAGCGGCGATCGCAGCACCAAGGCTGCCCCTGTCGCGTCCACGGTGCGTACGAGACGGACACATCCCAGCCCGGCCGTCGCGCGAGGCCTGCCCCGTCCGCGGCAGAACGATCGTCCCAGTGTTCACCGTGCCGCCGGTGATGGTCGGGCTGTCCGTGGGCCGGGCGGCCCGCGTCATTCGTCCGGCACGAGCCTCCGATCTCTGTGCGGGCCGGTTCTACTCGGCAATCCGCAGATCGGCCGGCCCCTCGGACCACCCGGGGAGGGTTCGAACCCGTGCACGATGCTGAGCGGCGAAACGCCTGGTTACGACCGTGCTCGTGCGGTTTCGTCAGGTCGAGGCCCGCGGAACGGCCTGGTCAGTGATATCGCTCACATGATCTGACCAGCAGCTTTAGAGTGACCGGCAATA
>NZ_CAKJTM010000038.1:4317-30661 GCF_917627345.1 Protofrankia sp. CiP3
TACCCTGGCTCGTCGGTCGCCACCCAGCACCTCCGGTGACTGCCTCCGCCGCCTCGCGATGCACGCACCCCAGCCCCGCTCCTTGATCCACGCCCCTATTGCCGGTCGCTCTTATCCCGGCGACCCTGCCGGAGCGGGTCAGCCGGACCGTCGCCGAGCCCTCCCCGTCCGGAACTCGTGGCGCCGGTCGGGTCGCGTGACGAGATCAGCCGGGGTGGCGCAATCGGTAGCGGTCGCCTTGTAAACCCGTCATCCCGTGTCCCGGAATGCCGCCGCGTGCCGGCACGTGCCCCACAAGCCCAGGTCACCGCGCTGTTCGTGTCCCAACGTGCAGGCCCCGTGCCGCGCCGTGCCCCAGCGTCTGCGCACACGTTGAGCACAACCAGGTTGGCCCGGGAATCCCAGATATGGATTTCATCCGTCGCGAAGGCGAACGGGACGCCGACAGCCGTGTTGGGCTGCTGTCGGCATCTTTCGCCGATCTTCTGTCGCAACGATGCTCGAAGCCAGCCCGGAACCCACGCGCCACACGGGGGTGGCCATCCGACGGGACCTGGCCGGCAGAGGGGGCCAAATTCAAGATCCGTACGGTGTCGTCGCTGCCGCCCGTGGCAAGCCACGTGCCGTCGGGAGCAATCGCGACCGCGCCTACGCGGTTGGTCGACTCGTTGAGGCGCGCGCTGCACCACCGACGAGGAACAGATCGGCTTTCGCGCCGCGCCGGCCAAGTTCCTCGTTCAACTCCCCCAGCAGGTTGTTGATCGCCGTCCTGTCGAGACCGGGGTTCGTCATGTCACGCTCGTTTCAGCGCCCCGCTCGTGATGAACACCCCACGTTTGCGAAACGACAGCGGCGACTCGACCAACGCTCGCGGATGAAGTCCCCGCAACGCGGTCACGAACCACCACGGCACCGCCTCCAGTTCCGGGTCACGCACCCACGCCGGCGGTGGCCAACCATCCCGGCGGGCCAGGTACTCGCCGAGCGCAGCCAACGCCGCGTCCACCCGCCGATCCCCCGATTCCCGTGGCCGAAACGCCCACATCGCCTGCGCGGCCGCAAGCCCCTCGTGCGTCCGCACGCTCGCATAGTCATCGAGCATCTGGATCACAGCGAACCGCCACATGTCCTGGAGACGCGCCCCCGAGGCGACCATGTCCGCCGCCACGACGGCCGCATCGTCGACCGACCGGAAGGAACGCAACGGATCCACAGGCCCCAAGGTACCCGTGATCATGTCGGCCACGGATGCGCCGCGCATTGTCGGCGTCGAAGCGTCCGACGGCAGCGTTGCTGGACGGGGCGACGCGAGCGTCTGACGCTTCGGAGTCCGGTACACCGGCAGTCACGCCGGCGGTGGCGGTTCCTGATCAACGTCACAGGCACGCCAGGTTGACGTTCGCATGGGTCTTGACAGTGTCGGCGCGCGGCGGCTGGTCGGTTTATGTGAGTGTGGCGAGGTCGAGGGTGGTTTCGTGGCCGTCGGCGAAGCTGACGGTCATGCGGGCGGTGCCGCCGATGGCTGCCAGGTAGGCGTTGAGGGTTGAGAGCAGCAGGTCGTGGGGCTGTTCGATGCGGCTGATCGCGGCCTGGGTGACGCCGAGGCGGCGGGCGAGTTCGACCTGGGTGAGGGCGGCGGCTTGGCGCAGCGCGGCCAGGCCCATCGCGTAGGTGCGGTCGGTGTCGACCATGTCCGCTCGAATCTGAGCGACCTCGTCGGCGATGTCGGGTCGCTGGGCAAGTTGGCGGATGCGGTCGTTGCCGCGGATGAACCTGACGTCGTCCTCGGTCGTGTCGTTCTTGGTCATGGGGTGCCTCCTTGCTGGCGGAGCCAGGCGTCGACGAGTGCTTCGCCGCGGGTGGCGGCGCTGGCGTAGAACACGTCACCGATCGTCTTCTTGTCGAAGCCGATCAACGCGAGCACGACGTGGTCGTCGGCCGGGAACCAGCAGATGATCCGGACAGCGACCTCCGGGTCGAACGGATGGGCAACGCGCCACAGCTCATGGCGGCGGGCTTGCCGTACTCGTTTGAAGGTCGGGGACTCCTCGACGGGTCTGGCCGGGAGATCCGTGAGCGCCTGCAGGAGCGCCACGGCCAAGGCGAGGCGGCGGCCTCCTTGTTCTTCCGCGTCGGTCAGCCAGCGGTCGAACTCGTCGGTCCAGTCGACGATCATCCTCTTCAGTATGAGCCCCGCTTAATACAACGTCAACCTCATAGCTGGCGGCCTCGCGGATGAGGGCGCAGGCGGCGACAGCGGGCCGGTAGTGATGCACTCCGCCGCCACACCGTCTGCCCGTAGCCCCCACCGATCGGCCCTGAACGCCGCACCCTGGAAACGAACCCGTGCAGCGAAAAACCGACATAACGAACAATCGGCAGAGCAATCTAATAACCTGAGGTAGCCGGACGATTCGGCTGGCGCTATCAGCGCTGGTCCCGAAATAGCTTTATCAGCTACACTTGATAGTCAAACAACTACAGAGGGTGCCCCCAACGGGATTCGAACCCGTGCTACCGCCTTGAAAGGGCGACTTAAGCTCCTCCCCGTGTACCCCTCTGACCTGGCAGTTCGCAGTGCAGCCGACGTTCGGCGGCCGAGTTCCGGCACGTATTTGGCGTAGACCATGATCAATAGTGGGGTGAAGCGTTGCCGCTTCATCGATAGCGAGGTCTGCCAGGTGGCCTGTGAGGGTCGGACTCAGCGGGTACCGGTGACGCCACGACTAGGCCGACCAGTGTGACCGAGCGGCGGACCTTCGCTGCTCGATGCCGATCTGCTGATCGACAGTTCGGTCCGATGCGGCCGAGACCGCGCCCGAACGGCGACGAGCGAGACCAAGACTGAGGCCACTCGACGTGCTGCGGCGGGTCGTCGCGCAGTTGGCTCTCTCTGTGACCACTTGGAAGGCTACCTTCGGTGGTTGAGTGGCTACATATTGAACCCTGCAAGGGGGAGTTCTTGATTGTGGTGTAGATCACCCGTCTGATAGCATCCTGCAAGAAAATTAAGTGGCATCCTGTCTGACAGGAGGGGAACTCAAGTATCTTCAAGGTTCAAAGGAGAAACTTTGGAAGCCCAGCCAATCGGCGAGAGCGATTGGGTCGAAGCCGCGGTGGGTGATCGAGCCGCGCAGGTTCTTCGTCGGTACAGCGTTCCGTGCCTCCACCATGCTCATACGCAGGCGCTCTATCGCCATCGTCTCGCGACCTGGACGAATGCTACGACGTATGGCACCGATCGCTTTCACTGCCTCTGCTCGACTTTCGGAGCTGTTGCCGAGAAATTCCTTCGGGGATGCAACGTTAAGCGGCCGTCCGATGGGTTCGGTAGCCCATTTCTGATTGAGCACCAAGGCAGTGCGATCTACACATGGCGGTACGGGGACACTGCGCAGGACAGCTTCGAAGGACTCGCTCCCGAGGAGAGCTGGATCAGGCGACGGCTTCTCGACACGGGAGACCCGCGCCAGGCGATGCTGGACTACCCTGGCCTTCCACCCATCGACCTGAAGCGCGTCGTCTTCCTGGCATGGGCTGGCAATATGGACGAAGGCCTCACTAAGGCCTTTCTCGGGAGGCCCTACCTTACCGGCGAGGGTCTCGTCGGGTGGATCGACGGAGCACGTGAGGATCTTGATCTCGACGTCGGTCGAGAGACGTTTGTGTTGCCGCGCACCTCGACTGAGGAGCCGCCCGCCCGCCACCTCCTGGGACCAGTCAAGAGTCCGTTTGCATCAAGTCCGCCAGCATTTTCGCTTGAACTTGTCGACCCTAGTTTGAAGTTGGATGATATCGCCGAAGGCGACGAGAATCCCGGTGGCGATTTGGCCGGTTGATGGCGTGATGGAGTCAATCCAGTGGTGTTCGCCACCCGAAGCGTTGGCGCTCAAGCAAGTAGGATATGATTCATCTCTAGCGGAACCTGATTGTCAGGTTCCGCTAGAGGCATTCCGCTACCCAAGGCCGGGTTGTAGAGAGGAGGCTGAGTGAGTGAGAAGCAGGAAAATCGAGATTGGTCAGTAAAAACCATTGACTCGATCTTCCCCTACTCTGAAGATCAGGCGCTGCGGCAAGCCGAAGCTGTTGCAGTAGCCTTTAGTCCGGCCCGGCTAACTTTGGCACGTGAGCGAAACGGCTGGACCAAAAAAATGCTGGCAAATAAAATAGAAGTCAGCCCAGCTGCTGTCACCCAATTCGAGAGTGGGCAGGCGCGACCTTCACCCGCTACGCTCCAAAGAGCTGCAAATCACCTTGGCGTCGATCTTCGGTATCTGGCGGTGGGGCGGCCTGTTGTCAGGGTTCCTGAAGAATCTGCGCATTTTAGAAGTCTTAGATCGACGCGGGCTTTTGAGCGACATCAGGCGCTTGCCGTAGTTGCGCATCTCGCGGAGCTTATCAGAATAATTGAGAGGCTAGTTCGTCTACCTCAGGTCAACCTCCCGGATTATCCGTTGAGTGGGAAGGTTGAGGTGAATGTCTCTCTTGACGGTGACAAGCTGTTTGAATCCGCGCCTGTGCACGGTGTAACGCCCGAGACGGCTGCACGTTTGGTGCGAGGGAAGTGGGAAATTCCTGGTGGTCCATTTCCACATCTAATTAGACAGCTTGAATCGCGAGGGATTGTCGTCGCCATGGCGAAATTTGGCGCCAGCGAACGTATTGATGCCTTTTCATGCAACCTGCCGGAAATTGGCCGCCCATTAATATGTCTCTCGCGCGATAGGCAAAATGTCCTGCGGCGGCGGTTCAATGCTGCCCATGAACTAGGGCACCTGGTACTCCACCCAGAGGCTCATCCTGGTAGCAGCTTGCAGGAGCGGGAGGCGAACCGATTTGCCGCAGAACTATTGATGCCCGCAAACGATATAGGCGACTTTCTGCCAATGCGGCTCGACCTAGCTCATCTAATGGAGCTTCAGCGAGTCTGGGGAGTTTCCGTACAGGCGCTCCTGCATCGGAGTCATGAACTGGGTAGGTTGAGCGC
Source organism: Protofrankia sp. CiP3 (assembly GCF_917627345.1). Classification (NCBI taxonomy): domain Bacteria; kingdom Bacillati; phylum Actinomycetota; class Actinomycetes; order Frankiales; family Frankiaceae; genus Protofrankia; species Protofrankia sp. CiP3. The sequence goes on from NZ_CAKJTM010000038.1 coordinate 9,305, forward strand.
CGAGCTTTATAGGCAGGGAATGATTCGCGTCAATCGCCTAGGCTGGCGTCGAGACGAGCCAAACGAGGAATATCCGTCAGAATGGCCATCCCTGCTATCTGAGGCAGTCAAACTCGCTTCGGCGAACGGAGCTTTTCCTGAATCGCTAGCGGAAGTTTTGTATCTACCTGTCGCGGAAGTGCAGGATCTTCTGGGATACCTTGATGACGCGCGTCCTCAACTTCGACTAGTGCAGCCACCGCCAGCGCGGCTTTTGTGAAGAATATTCTAATTGGTAGTACAAAAAGTGCTGTCTAGTTGTGGGAATGCTACCCGTGGGATGATCGTTGTAGTGGGTGACGTCGTCCGGCGGGAAGAGGATCTATGTTCGGGTTGGTGGTCCGGTTCGATCTGCGGTCTGGCGCCGCAGGTGAGTTTGATCGGCTGGTCGCGGAGACGTTGCCGCTGATCGTGTCAGTGGAGCCTGGGACGCTGGTCTACGCGACGCAGGAGGTTGAGGGGGAGCCCGACGTTCGGATCTTCTACGAGCTGTACCGGGACCGGGTCGCATTCGACGAGCACGAGCGTCAGGAGCACGTCCGCGGGTTCTTGGCGGCCCGTGAGGAGTTCCTCGCCGGACCACCGCGCGTGGAGTTCCTGACCGGCGTCGGCGGTAAGGGTCTGCCGGGTGGTGCGCAGTGACCGAGCCGACTCCGACGCTGGGTGAGCGGGTGGCCTTCCATCGGAAGCGGCGCGGCCTGTCTCAGGTTGGGCTAGGTCGGTTGATCGGCCGGTCGGAGAGCTGGGTTTCGCAGGTCGAGCGGAACGCGCGCAAGATCGACCGGATGTCGGTGCTCGCCCAGGTCGCTGATGTGCTGGGCGTGCCGGTGGCCGACCTCGCGCCCGATGTGCCGACAGAAGCCCCCGCGTCTGAGTCTGAGCCGTGGCGGGACGTGCTGCGCTTGGCGCTCACCGGGCATCCGGCGCTAGCGGCTGTCGCCACGGTGCCCACGGCCGAGAGTGCTGCCGATGAGGACTTCGGCGCGCGCGCGGAGCAGGCGTGGAAGCTTGTTCACGGGTCGCGGTACTCCGAGGTTGGGCCGTTGCTCGTGTCGCTGATCGCCGATCTGGAACGGGCGTTGCGTTCTACGCCGGTCGATCAGCGGCCGGCCGTTGCCCAAGTGCTGGCAAGCGTCTATCAGGCGGCTGCCGCCGTGTTGGGGAAGGTCGACGATGCGGAGGCTGCCTGGCTCGCGTCCGACCGCGCCCTGTTCACCGCTGAGGTGACAGGAGACGTGGCGCTAGTGGCTGCGGGCCAGTTCCGGATGGCGCTGGCGATGCTCAGCGTCGGGCGGCTGGAACAGGCGCAGCACGCTGCGGCGACCGCTGTCGCCGCGCTGCGCCCGCGGCTACCGGAACTCGGCATCGAAGCGACATCGGTTGTCGGCGCCCTGTGCTTGGTGCGGGCGGTCAGTGCAGCCCGAAGCGGCGACCGCCGTACTGCCTGGCAGGCCATCGGTGATGCCGTGGAGCTGGCGGCGACAGTGGGTGCCGGGCGGAACGACTTCAACACGGAGTTCGGGCCCGCGAACGTCGCTCTCCACGAAGTGTCCGTGGCGGTCGACCTCGGAGACGCTGGCGACGCGCTTGACCGCGCGGCGCGGGTCGACACCGCCGGCCTGTCACCGGAGCGTCGGGCCCGCTTCCTGGTCGACGTGGCCCAGGCCCACGCGCAACGCCGCGCCCGGGGGGATGCGTTGACCGCACTGTTGGAGGCGGAGCAGGTCGCCCCGGAGCAGATCCGTGACCATCCGAAGGTTCGGATGCTCGTCCGCGATCTGCTGCAAGACCTGAATCAGCGCTCTGACCAGCAGCTTCGTGCGCTGGCAGACCGGTGTGGGGTACCAGCCTGAAGAACCCGCACAGAAAGTACTAGACAACACTCAAAGTACGGCACATACTTCAAGTGCGGGTTGGCGGCGCCACCGGCGCCGCCTTCGCCGTTTCTGGGACGACTCCACCGCCCCAGAACGAGCGGACCCCGGCGCGGTGACTCCACCACCGGCCGGGGCCCTGATCCGACCTGTCTAGGAGGTCAGACCGCTATGAAGTGTGCCCTGATTTCGCCGCCGTCGGCGGACAACCTGAAGGACGCGACGGTCCGCGAGGTCGAGCGGATCGCCCGTGAGCTGATTGAGCGAGGCAAGAAGTGACCACGCTCGCGTCTGTGGCCGCGCCGGGGCACTCCGCCCCGGCGCCGGCCGGCCCGTTCGCGTCCGCGCTGCGCCTGGCCGCGGACCTGATTGACCAGATGCGCGCGACCGACCCGGACATCCGGGTGTCGGTCAGCGCGACGGACAGCATCGGGCCGGGTCTTCCCGAGATCCGGTTCCTGTTCCACGGGAGCGACCGGCAGTCGCTGGCGTCGTTGTCCGGTGCCACGTTCTCGTTCGATGTGCCGGTAACCGTGTCCGACCCGTCGCCGCACCTCGACGGCGGGGTGTGGGTCGGTGGGTCGGTGGTCCGCGACGGCGTCACGGTGTTGTTCCGGACCGGCCTGCACGACCCGGAGGTCATCGCCTACGCGCGGCAGGTGTTCCCCGACGGCACCGGGGGCTGGTGATGGTAGCCGATCCCGTTGAACGGGAGCCGTCGAAACGTGAGTTGGCTGCGATTGAGGCTGAATGGCCGTTGATCGCGGCCGAGCTCGCAATCGTGGATGCGGAGGTTGCGGTAGCCGCCGGCGGCGGCCAGTTGGCTGCGCGCCGGCTGGCTGCCGCCAGGCGGTCGGCGGCGCGGCTGGCCGCCGGTTTCGAGCCGGCCAGACCGAACAGATCTCGTCGGGCGCGGCGGCTGGGAGGTGCGGCGTGACCGCCGTTTCGTTGCCGGCCGGCGTGCCGGTGGCGGGGCTGGTCGCGGCGGCGGTGATCGGTCTGCTGTTCCTACGTGGCCGACACATGAAGGTTGCCGCCGCTGTGCTGGTTCTGGTGGCGGGCGTGGCAGGTCTGCGGCCTGGTGGAGGTGGCGGGCCGGACGCCCCGGTGCCGGTGGCCTACCGGCCGTGGATCGTGCGTGCCGGCGGCCTGTGTCCGCAGATCAGTCCGGCGTTGCTCGCCGCGCAGCTGCGTCAGGAGTCCGGGTTCAACCCGAACGCCAGGTCGAGCGCGGGTGCGCAGGGCATCGCCCAGTTCATGCCGGGTACCTGGCGGTCCTGGGCGACGGACGCTGACGGGAACGGTGTTGCTTCCCCGTGGGAGCCGGCGGACGCGATCACTGCTCAGGGTCGGCTGATGTGCGCGCTGGCTGACCGCTACGACGGTCGTACCGATCTCGCTCTTGCCGCTTACAACGCCGGGCCGGGTGCGGTGGACGCCGCCGGGGCTGTCCCCGCGATTGCGGAGACCCGCAACTACGTCAACGCGATTACCGCCTCCGTGGCCGGCTTCACCGGTCTCTGACCGGCACTGCCTTTTCTTCCTCCTTCTCTCCCTGCGCTTCTTCGTTCTTCACGACCTCATGCGGGAGGTTTGTCGTGCTCATCGCGTTCGCGCCGGTGACGGCCGCCGACGTGGGTCTACCGGACCCGCGGGCGGTCACCGCCGCGATTCCTCTGCTGCTCGCCGCGGTGTTGATGTGGCGGCGTTGGCTGCCCCGCGTCGCGGCCTGCCTTTTCCTGGTCGCGGGGGCCTCCCTGACGTCGGGGTGGCTGGCGATTGCCGTACACCAGGGAGTCGACTGGATCACCCAACTGATCAATCTGATCACCCGGACCACGGTCGGTGGCGTCGCGCCGGGGGCGCTGGCCATCGTCCTTCTGATCTTCTTCATTCTGGAGATGCGTCCGGACTTAGACGCTCTGAGCCGCCTACGGACCAACCGTCTCGCGCTGACCCGGGTCGGCGGCGGCGGACGGACAGGCCGGCATGCGAACCGGTCGCGCCGGACGGGTGCGAAGGTGAGCCGGGGGCGGCCGGAGAAGCTCGCCGCCGCGGGGGTCGGGCTGATCCTGCCGTCGGTCGCCGCGACCATGACCGGCGGTCTGGGCGCCGTGGTCATCAGCGCGTTGAACCTGATCGGTGGAGCGTTCGCCTGGCCGCTGTCGCTGGCGTGGGGCACGGCATGAGCACCACCACCGTCGCGTCCGGTTCGGCAGGTGGCCGGTGGGAGCAGGCCGCTGGCAGCATCCTGCCGATCGTGCTTGGCGCCGGGGTGTTCGCCGTCGCGTTCGTCCACGTGCACGACGTCGCCAAGTGGGCTGGCCAGCCCGGCTGGGCCGCCTACCTGATCGCCATGACCGGGGAGGCGATGGCGATCGCCGCCCTCGCCGGGATCAACTCCCGCCGTCGCACGCCCGGAGCCAAGGTCGGGTGGCCGGTGTTCGTCCTGGTGAGCGCGGTGCTGTTCTCCGGCGCCTGCAACCTTGCCGCGGTCACCCACCGGCCGGGCCCGAACGACCCGCCAGGTGCCGGGCCGATCGTTGGACAGCCGGGCCCGTGGGTGGGGCTGATGGCCGTGTGGCCGGTCGTCGCGTTCGGTCTGGTCGCCGGGCTCAAGGCCACGAAACCCGGCCATTCCGTCCACGTCGGCGCCCAGGCAGCCAGCACTACGAGCACAACCCACGCACACACTTCGCGCGTCGACGGTGCCCCTGCGAATGTGGGGAGCACCTCGTCTCCGGCCGGGCACACGCCTCTGCGGGCACCGGACATCACCCCGGCCAGCCCGCCGGCCCCACCCGTACGGGAGCCGTTGGGGCAGGTGGAGGCGGCTGTGCCGCTCGCCGCATCCTGGGCCCGCGTCGGCGAGAAAGGTAACGGCGAGCAGACCGGCAGGCACATGGCCGGGCACATTCCAGCCCGTGACGACCGGTCGGCGCTCACGCAGGCCACCGACCATGTGCCCGCCGCGCCCGTGTCCTTGCCGCCGGTCCTGTCGGATCGTGCCGGTGAGACAGAGGCCGGTTGGGTGCCGCCGGCCGTCCGCACCGATGGGCCGTCGCTCGCCCCGCCGCCAGCACCGCGAACCGCTGAAGTGCCGGCACCCCGGGTGGAAGCCGTCCAGTTCCGGGCGCCCCGACCCGCCCTCGAACCGCCCACTACCGACGGGGACGGCCGCGCGCCCGGGGATCCGGACGTGTCCGATCTCCTTCCCGACAGCCGCAAGGTGCGCGACGCCCTGGCGAAAAGCGGCGCGTCACTGAACCGCAAGACGCTGCACGCCGGGCTGAAGGAGTACGGCCACAGGGCGGGGACCCGCCGCCTGGACGCGGTCCTGCGGATCCTGCGGGAGCCGGTGATGGCCCCGTGACCGCCACCGACGACCGGCCGATCTCCCACCCGGCTACGACTGCGGTGACCCCTTCCGTCGTCCCAACGGCAGAGGTCACGGTGAGTGAAAGTCTCAGAAGTCTCGAAAGTATCGTGGCCTCCACCGCCCTCCCGGCGACCAGCGCTGACACGACGGATGTGGCCACTGACGGGGGTCCGGGTGAGACTGTTGAGACTTTCGCGGCCCGCTGGCCGGTCGCGTTCAGTCACCGGATGTCGGATTGGGCGCCGGTGGCGGTCGAGCCGGCCGACGCAGCGGCAGTGGCCCGCTATGCAGTTGAGGCCGACTGGTGCGCCCCGTACGCCCTGGGCTGGCGGCGGGCCGGGATCGGCTACGCCTACCTGATCGCCCTGCCCGCCACGACCACCGCCTACAGCGCCGCGTGGCTCGCCCAGTGGGCCGGCGGGATCGACACCGGATGGCTGCCCACCGGCCGCGACGGTGAGAGTCGCCGGACCCGGTGGCTGGCCGCCCGCCCCCCGTCGCTCGGTGAACTGGCCGCGACCACCACGGTCGTGGGTGGCCCACGCCGTGCCGCCGCTGTCGCCGCGGTCGTCGCCTCTGCCGCCGCCTACGGGCTGGCGTGGATCTTCCAGCGTCCCGGGCGGCTTGCCGCCGCCGCCCTACTCGCCATCGTTGTCTGGTTCGGCTGAGGAGCCTGCCATGGAACTTGCCATCCTGCTGTGTTTCGCCTACGCCTGCTACCGCGCTGGCCTGGACGCCGCGGTCAACGGCTATGCCCTGTCTCGGGGCCGTGACGTCTACATCGGTGAGGGGCCCAACCGCCGCCACTACAGCGGGTTCAGTGTCGGTGTACTGCTGGGCGTGTTCTTCCGTTCCCTCGTGGAGGGCGTGCGGGTCGGCTGGCCCTGGGCCCGGCGGACCGCCGCTACTTGGCGGGAGGGCCGTCGGCGTGGTGAGGCCTGGGCGCCGCCGTGGAATGCCATGCGCCCGCCGCGCAGGCGCCGCTGCCGGAGGCAGCCCGCCGACGCCACGCCGCCCGCCGACGATGGCGCTCCGGCCGGCGGCCAGGCCCACTCCCCGACTGGCGAGCCGGGCGAAACGGTGCAGCGGTGCAGCCGGTGCGACCGGGACGTGAATGCCAAGGACGCCGACCCCGTCCGGTGGATGCAGGACGAAGGTTGGGTGTGCTGGAGCCACCTCTCCGACTCCTGCGCGGTCTGCGGGAATCCGGCCCGCCCCGGTGATCCGCTGGTCCTGACCGGCGGCTTCTGGGAGCACGCCTCCCACCAGTCGCTCGGCGACGACCCACATCCGGAACAGCCGGACGCGGCGGTCATGGTGGCCGCCGACGTGGTCGACGCCGACGGGCGGCCGATCGACGCGGTGTGGGAGCCGCCCGCCGCGGGCTGGGCTTCCCTGCACGGCCACCGGACGTCATGACCTCACCGTCGCCTGTCGGTCGCGCCCGGGGCCCACCCTCTGGCGCCACCACCGCTTCCCCCGTCCCAGCCCGCCTGATCGCCCCTGTTTCGCCTTCCGAGAGGAGCTGTGATGACCGCGATCGTTCCCGCCAGTGCCAGCCAGCCGTCCGCCGAGGTCATTGACCGTGACGCCGCGGCGCGCTATCTGTCCGCCCTCCACGCCAACATCACCAACACCGTGTCCAGCGAGCTGGAGTCGCTGCTGGGCGGCATGGCCAACGCCGGCCTGACCGACCCCGATGTCGTTAACCCGGTGCACGCCGTGCGGGAGCTACTCACCGCCGCTCGCGACGGCGTGCAGTTCGCCGTGGACGCGCTCAACGGCGGCCACGCCGCCGTGGCCGAGACGGTCAACGCCGTCGACGCCGCCGACCAGACCGACTTCTACCGGCGGCACTGATCCCGTCCGGGTCGTGTCCGTGCGGCCCGCGCATCACCCCGGGTGGCGTGCGGGCCGCACGGTCCCCACCCGGACACCGGCGGACTTCCACCAGGACGAAGGAGGGCAGGACGATGGCCAGCCACCCCCACACCACCCCGGTATCTCCCCACCGCCGGCCCGCCGGCCCGGCCACCGTCGACGCGCGAGTGGAACAGCTGCTCGCGTCCGCCGCGGGCGCCGCCGACAGCCACACCGCTCTGGAACATCTCGTCACCGCCACCGAACTCGAAGCCAAGGCCAAGGCGGACGCCGACGCGCAGCGCGCCGCCGCAGACCCACTGGTCGGCAAGCTCGTGGCCCGCGCGAAAACGGCCCTCGACACTGGCGACCGGGACCGGGCCGAACAGCTCCTTGCCGCCGCCCAGACCGCCGCCGACCGGGGCCGGTTCGACGCACTGTCAATCCGCGGCCATGCCGTGCCACTGGCAGTGATCGGCCTGCTGTGGGCCGGGGCCGCAGCAGGCCACATACTCCCCGGGTCCGGGCCGACGATCGCCGGGCTCTACCTCGCCCTGGCGGTCGTCTGGTGGTGGGCGAAAGGCCGCCGCGCCGCGTGGGCCGACCGGCCCCGCCGCCGGCGTCACACCACCCTCACCACCGCGGCGGGGGCGGGCTGGCTCTACTGGGCCGCCACCACCGGCGCTACCGGCTGGCACGCCGCCGTCCTGTGGATCGGCGGCTACCTCCTGGCCGCCCCGTACTGGTCGGGCATCCACATCCCCAACCCGCCGGCACCCGCCCCACCGGCCCCTGCGCCGGAAGCTTCCACGGCTGCGCCCCGGCTGGAGATCACCGAACAGGGCAGCAACGTCATGGAACTGTGGGCATGCTGGGTCGCCGGCCGCGGCGGCCCAGTCGAAGGGTCTCGCCTCACCCACCGCGAACGGCTCGACCACGGCCGGGAAGCATTCCTCGTCCACCTCATGCGGGGGCGGCAGTCCCGCGGCTGGCTGGACTCCCGCATCACCCTGATCGCCTCTGCCATGGGTATGGCCGCCCGGAACCTGGAGTTCGAGGACCACCCCGACGGCGACCACCGCGCCCGCCTCATCGTCACCCTCGACCGCACCGCCGCCGACACGTCGCAGACCTACCCCGGTCCGCAAGCCTGCTACGACCCGACCACCGGCCTGTCCTACTGGGGAGTCTGGCCCGACGGCGCCCTGATGCCCTGGGAGGCCTTCCACCCCGACCGCGGCGCGTACTCCGGCGTCATCCTGGGCGCGTCCGGATCCGGGAAAAGCCGGCTGGCCGAACAGCTCTGCCTGACCTGGATGGCGACCGGGCTGGTCACGGTCTGGATAATCGACCCGCAGAACGGTAGCAGTCTGCCGACCCTGTCCCGCCACGTCGACTGGGCCACCCTGGGTACCGACAACGGCCGGGCCAAGACCATGCTTCAAGCGGTCGACATCGTCGGCAAATTCCGCACCAAGATCAACGGAATGGTGGGGCGAGAGGTCCACCCGATCAGCCGACGCCAACCCGCCCTCATGGTCGTCATCGACGAATGTCACATGATCTTCGATCCGAAAGTTGTGGGGCCGGTGGAGGCCGCACACAACGTCGGTGTGGCCGACCGTATCGCCCGCGCCTACCGCAAGGCCGGTATCGGCGTAGTTCTTCTCAGCCAGTACAGCGACCTCACCGTGTTCGGTGGATCGGAATCCCTGCGGTCCAATGCGCTGACCTACAACGGCATCGTCATGCGGCTAACCAGCAACATAGCCGGTAACCTGATCGCCGGTTTCGAGGGAAACGCGAAGAAGCTTCCCCCGCACGGATTCGCCTACCGTGTCGGTGGCGGCGCCCGTGACATCTCCGGACGTTCCTTCCACGCCGAACCCGTCCTCGCCGACTACTACGCCGACGTCCCCACCCTCGAACTCGAAGCTGCCGTTCGCTACCAGCTCCAAAAGAAGCTCGGGGACGTCTACGACAACCGCCGCCACGCCGCCGACATCGCAGCCGCCGACATCGCCGCCGAGTTCCTCGACGGCGAAGCCATGGACCCAGACCTGATCGCCGAGGTCGCCATTGATGACCCGAGGGTCGCCGCCCGCCTTGAGGAACTCGCCACCCGCCGCCCCCTCTGGAACCCCGCCCCGGTGCGGCCGACGATCCCTACTCCCGCGACCCGCACCACCACGACCGGCGTGACCCTGCAGCCCGCGACCTGGATCAGCCTCACCACCCCTGACCCCGCCGACGAGAACGAGCCGTCCGCCGACCCCGGCGCCTACCCGTCGCTGGCCACCGCAGCCGGCCGCGACATCTACCGGCTCGTCACCCGCGACGCGGTCGCCCTTGCCGATATCCGCGACCACTGCGATTACAGCAAAGCCACCATCCACCGCACCCTAAACGCTCTTGAAGCCGACAAGCTCATTCACCAACCCCGTCACGGCCTTTACGCCCGCACCGCCTAACTCGCGAATCCGGCCGGCGAGTAGGTACCCCCGTCCCAAAAACAGGCCTGTAAAGCCGAATTTCAGAAGAAAGGAAGGCCGTCATGTCTCGAAAGATCTTGATCATCTCGTTTGGTTTTCTTCACGGCCCGCCCCCCGACGCCGACCTGATTCTTGACCTGCGCCCTTACCGCGACCCGCACGTCACATCCCACCTGCGGGCCCTCACCGCCGACGACCACCAGGTCCGCCGGGCCGTCATGACCACCCCCGGCATCACGAAGCTCATCGCCGACACCGTCGCCGATCTGCGCGCCCGTTCCCGAACCCGTCCCGCCGGCCCCTACCGGGTCGCCGTCGGCTGCGCTGGTGGCCGGCACCGCGCGCCCACCGTCGCGCTCGCGATCGCCGACGGCCTGGTCACCTTCGCCCGCCCGCAGGTCACCCACCGCGACCTCCGCAAGCCCGTCGTCGCCCGCTGACCCACAAAGGAGAAGCCCATGGGCCACGTCTGCCCGGACCACATCTGCCCGGAATGCGACGAGGAGGTCATCAGCGAGCCGCCCACCGACGACCTCACCCCCTACGCAGCACACGGGCTGACCGCGCCGGCCTGGGCCCACCTCGACGGCACCCCGCTGTGCCCCGTCATCGGCCCGGACGGCTACCAGCCCGCCCAGCCCAAGCGCCGCCGTCGTCGCTGACACCCCTCACACCTCACCCGCCGCCTACCCCGACAGACCAGCCAAGCCGCACCGAAGGAGCCGACATGGCCGGCGAAACCACCATCACGGTGATCGGAAACCTCACCGCGGACCCCGAGCTGCGCTTCCTGCCGAATGGCGCCGCGGTCACCGGGTTCACCGTCGCGTCCACCCCCCGGGTCCTGGACCGCCAGACCAACGAGTGGAAGGACGGCCAGGCGCTGTTCCTGCGCTGCTCGATCTGGCGCCAGCCCGCCGAACACGTCGCCGAGTCCCTCTCGAAGGGCGTCCGGGTGATCGTGACCGGCCGCCTCAAGCAACGCAGCTACGAGACGAAGGAAGGCGAGAAGCGCACCGTCTTCGAGCTGGACGTGGACGAGATCGGCCCGTCACTGCGCTACGCCACGGCCAAGGTCGTCAAGGCCACCCGCGGCACCGCCGGACAGACCCCGCCCGCCCCGGCCACCGCGGACGACCCGTGGTCGGTGCCCGCCGGCGCCCCGGCGGAACCGCCGTTCTAGACCCCCTCGTGGTGCGGCCGGTCGGCCCACATGCCCCGCCAGACCCGGGCCGACCCGCCGCCACCCCTCCACCCGAAAGGATCACTTCCCCATGCCATGGAACCGCCTGACGGGGTTGCTCACCCCGAACGCGATGCCGGATATCACCTCGGACGAGTACCAGGTGACGCGGCGCGCGCTTGAAGACCACCCGGCCACCGCGGGAATACCGCCGAAGGACCTGTCGTCGCTGGCGCAGTACCTCACCGACGTCATCACCGAGGACCTGCACAACGAGATCGACCAGCTTCGGGACGACTTGAACGACGCCCAGGACGACCTGAAGGCCGCGAACAAGGAGCTGCGATCGCTACGGCGTGAGCTCGGTAAGGCCCGCCGTGGGGCCACCACGCGGCCCGGCGGTGCGGGGTGAAGCCCGCGGGACAGACCGCCGGGCCGGCAGACACCTCAGCCCTGTTCGACCTGCCCGACCTCAACGCTGTCGGTCCCACTGTCCCGGCGGCCCTGCCCTACCGGTCCCACCCTGCCGCGGCGGCCGGTCGTGCGTTGGCCGGGGACGGGTACGGCTGGCTGGTCGCTGTTCTGCCCGACCCGACTCCGCTGGTCTGCGACCGGCACAGGGTGGCGATGGTGCTCGCCGACCCGCCGCCGCTGTGGGTCTGCCCCGTCTGCACCGGCCCTGCGGGGGGTGGGTGATGGCGGTCTACGAGCGCACCCACCGCGGCCACCGGATGATCGTGCACGCCCCCAGACCCGGCGAGTTCGACCCGGCCGCGTGGGGCCGAGATCTGGCCGGACAACCGGTGCTCGGTCTGGACGTGGAGACCCGCACCCTGCCCGACGGCGGGCCGGGCCACTTCGGCCCGGACGCCGGACTGCGGCTGGTGCAGGTCGCCACCTCGACCGTGGCATGGGTACTCAACCCCCTCGACCCCGCCCAGCACGCCGCCGCCGTCGGCGTGCTGGGCGAGCCGGCACGCCGGTTCGTCACCCACACCAACTTCGACACGTTGGCGGTGTGGTCGGCGTTCGGGATCGCGCTGGGACAGCGGGCCGCGGACACACACCTGCTCTCCAAGCTGATCAACCCCGACGAACGGACCGGTCACGGCCTCAAGACACTCACTGCCCGCCATCTTGACGATGGGCTGACCCTCGCCGAGGCCGCGTTGCATGCCCGCATGCAGGCGCTGGCCCCGCCCGCGCACCGGGCCGGGACCCGGTGGAAGAGCTGGGGGTGGATGAACATCCCCGCCGACGACCCGGCCTATGTGGTCTACGCCGGGCTGGACGCGGTCTACGTCCGCCGGCTGCTGCCGGTACTGCTGCGGCTGTGCGCACCGTTCTCCCACCTGGTCCCGGTCGAACAGTGGCTGGCCGCGCAGTCCACCGGGATCACGATCCGCGGCCTGGCGTTGGACCGGCCCTACACCCGCCATCTGCTCGACCAGACCGAAGCCGCCCACCGCCAGGCCAACGACGCGATCCGGGCCGCCATCGGCTGTGCGGCCACCAGCCCGGCGTTCGCAGCCTGGCTCGACACCCACGGGGTACCCGGGCCACGTACCGCGACCGGACGGTTGCAGGTCACTGCCGACACCCTCACCACTCTGTTCCGCGACCTCGACACCGGCCAGCTCACCCTGCCCGACCAGGTCCGAGCCATGCTCACCGCGCGGCGGGCAGTGGCACGGACGTCGAACACGATCGCGAACCTGAGATCGTTCCTGACCGCCGCCGACCCGGACGGCCGACTGCACCCGCAGATCAACACCCTGCGGGCCCGCACCGGCCGCATGTCCATCACCAACCCGGCGTTGCAGACGCTGAAGAAGACCGACCCCCGGCTACGCCACTGCCTACGCGCCGACCCCGGCCGCGTCCTGATCTCCTGCGACTTCTCCCAGGTCGAAGTACGGGTCACCGCCGCCCTGTCCCGTGACCCCGCCCTCACCCGCGTACTCCTCGACGGCGCGGACATCCACGACGCCACTTCCCGGCTGCTGTTCGGTCCGGACTTCACCAAGGCACAGCGGACGCTGGCCAAGCGGGCCACGTTCGGCACGATCTACGGCGGCGGGGTCCGCGCCCTGATGAACGCCACCGGCGCCCCCCAGACCGTGGCCGCCGACGTCCTCACCCGCTGGCGCGCCGCCTACCCCGGCGTAGCCGCCTACTCCACCCGCATGGGCGCCGAACCCGTCGTGATCACCGGGTCTGGTCGGCGTATCCCCGCCGACCCCGACCGGCCCTACGCCAACGCCAACTACGCCGTCCAGTCCACCGCCCGTGATCTCCTCGTGGCCGCGGTCTACGAGCTGGTGACCCGCCACGGGCTGCATGACGCGCTGTGGCTGTTTGTCCATGACGAAGTCATCCTCCACGTGCCCACCGACCAGGCCGACGACGTCCGCCGGCAGCTCGAAACAGTCATGACCACCTCGTTCCGCGGCATCCCGATCACCGCCGACGCCGAAATCCTCGGCACCCACTGGGGCTCCCTGGAGAACGCATGACCACGGCCTGCACGGATGGGACGGATCTGCCGTCCCATCCGTCCCACCCTCAGCACCGCAGGTCAGACGGGGTGTCGCTGGGACGGCGGGACGTTTCGATCCGTCCCAGCACCACTCCGCTCCCGGCCACCGACCGTCCGATGCGGATTCTGGTCACCGGATCACGGACGTGGACCAACCGGCGGACCATCGCCGGAGCCCTGCACCGCGCCGCCCGCGACGCCGCCGGCCGCCGGGTCGTGCTGGTCTGCGGAGCCTGCCCCACCGGCGCCGATCGGATCGCCGAGGACATCGCCACCGCCCACGGGTGGGGCGTGGAACACCACCTCGCCGAATGGGCCCGCCACGGCCGCGCCGCCGGACCCCGCCGCAACACGGCCATGGTCGACACCCGGCCAGACCTGTGCCTGGCGTTCATCGCCGACGACAGCCGCGGCGCCACCCACACCCGCGACCTTGCCGAACGCGCCGGGATCCCCACCCGCACCTACACCAACCAGCCCGAAGACCCCCGCCTGAACGCGGCGTTCGCCCTCATCGACGCCGGCCGGCGGGTGTTCGTCCTGGGCCGCACCAAACGACCCGTTGCGAACTGCCCGGACTGCCAGGCGAGCAAGGACGACCCCGCCCACAACCGGGAGACCTGCCCCTGCCTGACCTGCCACGGGTTCTACGCCGCCACCAACCAGCCCGACCGCGCCGCCGCCATGCTCGCCGCCGTCCCGGACGGTCTGCTCGCGATCCGCACCGGCATCTGGTCCGGGCTGGTCGTGGTCGACATCGACCCCGCCCACGGCGGCATCCTCGACCCCGCGCTGATGACCCCCACCGCCGCCGTGGCGACCGGGGGCGGCGGGTGGCACCTGCACTACACCCACCCCGGCGGGACGATCCCTTCCCGGCCCCTGCCGGGTCGGGCCGGTGTCGACATCAAGGCCGACGGCGGGTACGTCGTGGCCCCGCCGTCGGTCCACCCGGGCACCGGGACGCCGTACCGGTGGGTGGGTGACCGGCCGGTCAACGAGATGCCCCCCGCCCTCCTCACCGCCTGTCGCACCCCCGCGGCCCCGACCCCGGCGCTCCGCCCGCCCGCCTCCGTGGCCCGCCTGGCACGGTTCGGGGGAGGGGGCATCTCAGATCCCGCCGCACTACTGGCCGCGACCCTCGACACCGTCACCCGCGCCCCGCACGGACGACGCCGAACCACCCTGTACGGCGCCGCCCGCGGCGTCGCGCGCATCGTCCTGGCCGGACACCTCACCGCCGACGACGCGATCACCGCGCTCACCGACGTCGGGCGGCAGGTGGAGCAGACCGACCGCGACATCACCGCCGCCATCACCGGCGGATTCACCGCGGAAGGACTCACCCCATGACCCCACCACCAGACGCCAGGGTCGACGGGGCGGCGATCCTGGACCGGCTCCACACCGCCCTCACCCGCTACGTGGTCCTGCCGACCCCCGAAGCGACCGACGCCGTCGCGCTGTGGATCGCCGCCAGCCACGCCCAACCCGCGTGGGCTCACGCTCCCCGGTTGGTCATCCGCGCCCCGGAGAAGCGGTGCGGCAAGTCCCGCCTGTTGGACGTCGTGGAGGCGACCTGCCACAGCCCGCTGATCACGGTCAACGCCTCCACCGCCGCCGTCTACCGGTCCATAGACGAAGATCCCCCGACGCTCTTGGTCGACGAAGCAGACACGATCTTCGGGGCGGCCCGGTCCGGCGACGCCAAGGAGGACCTGCGCGGACTCCTCAACGCCGGCCACCAGCGCAACCGGCCCGCGATCCGCTGGGACGCCGCCAACCGATCCCGCGAGGTCCTGCCCACCTTCGCCATGGCCGCCCTCGCCGGAATCGGCACGATGCCCGACACGATCGAAGACCGCTCCGTCATCATCCGCATGCGCCGCCGGATCAACGGCGAAACGGTCGCCCCCTACCGGCACCGCCGCGACCGGCCGCACCTGCGCACCCTCGCCGAGGAACTGGACGGCTGGCTCCGCCCCACCCTCGAAATCCTCGAACTCGCCGAACCCGTCATGCCCGTCGACGACCGCGCCGCTGACACCTGGGAACCCCTGATCGCGATCGCAGACCACGCCGGCCGCGACTGGCCCGAGCGTGCCCGCCACGCTCTGATCACCATGATTGCCGAAGCCACCGCCGACGAGACGCCCAGTCTCAAGGTCCAGCTACTCATCGATGTCCGATCCGCGTTCGGCAGTTCCACCACCGCGCTGTTCACCAAACAGCTCCTTGCCCTTCTCAACGCCGACCCCGAAGCCCCCTGGGCCGACATGGGAGCCGGTGGCCTGTCCGCCCGCCGCCTTGCCGACCTTCTTCACGAGCACGGCATCCGTTCCCGCAACGTCCGCGTTCCCGGCGAACAGGGCAAGGGCTACGAGCGCGCCGACTTCCTGGACGCCTGGCGCCGCTACTGCCCCCCGATCGACGACCCGCCCACCGGCCCCGAGGACGACCCCGCGTTGCCGGTGGGACGGATCGAAACGTCCCGCCGTCCCGCCCACACCCCCGCCCACCAGGGCTGATGAGGGTGGGACGGATGGGACGGCAGCCATCCGCCCACCAAACACGCCGACCAAGTACCTCGACACGCACAGCCGAAGCGGCCCGGCGACCAGCCGACCAAGCAACCCGCCGGGGCCGCACCCCATCCCCAGGACGGAGCGACACCAGGATGCCCCCACTTGCGGCACATGCGAACCCTCGCCGCCACGCCAGGACTACTGGTGCGGCCCGAGGAACCGGACGGTTCATGAGCGTCTCCGAGTTCTGCGATGAGCTCGGGATCGCCCGCTCCACCTTCTACGACTGGCGCGCGAAGAACACGGCGCCGGCCTGCATCAAGCTCCCGAACGGCGAGCTTCGGATTCGCCGGGTCGACTTCGACGCCTGGCTCGCCTCCCTCGCGAAAGACCTGACCTGATGACGACCACCACCTACGACGTCCGCATCTGGAAGACGGAGATCTACCGCGGCAGCCGGGTCACGACCTACTACGTCCGATGGAGCGTCGACGGAAAATCATTCCGGGAGGCCTTCCGGAACCGGGCGCAGGAGGAGAGCTTCCGCGCCGACCTCGTCGCCGCGACGAGGAAGGGTGAGGCCTTCTACGTCGCCACCGGGCGCCCGATCTCCATGGACCGCATGGACGTGAGCATGTCCTGGTACGAGTTCGCCTGTTCCTACACGGACGCGAAGTGGTCGCGCTCCGCCGCGACCACGAGGCGGACCCTCGCTGAGGCGCTCACCGCCATCACCCTGTGCCTTCTGTCGACGGAGAGGGGGATGCCTGACGGCAGGGTGTTGCGCACGGCGCTGCGCCGCCGGGCCTTCAACACCGCGCTCCGGGACAGCGAGGACATCTCCGACGAGATGCGGGATGCCCTGCGGTGGGTGGCCTCCCACACCCGGCCGGTGTCGAGCCTGGCTGACCCGTCCACGCTGCGGAAGGTGCTGGACGGGCTGACGGTCAAGCTTGACGGCACTCCCCGTGCCGCGAGTGTCGTCACGCGCTGGCGAAAGATCCTCAACAATGCGGTCGCGTACGCGATGGAGGGCAAGCTCCTGGCCGTCAACCCGATCCCGGCGCTCAAGTGGAAGGCGCCGCGCGGCGTCCAGGTCGTGGACCGCCGTTCCGTCGTCAACCCCGTCCAGGCACGCACGCTGCTGCGCGCGGTGCCTGGACTCAGGGAGAACGGACCCCGGTTGGAGGCCTACTTCGGGTGCCTCTACCTGGCGGCCCTTCGTCCGGAGGAAGCGTCCGCGCTGAAGGAGAAAGATCTTGCGCTTCCTGGTCGGGGGTGGGGTGAGCTGCACTTGGGGCGGGCTACTCCCCACGCCGGGAAGGAGTGGACGAACACCGGCGACGACCGTGATGACCGGCAGCTCAAGCAGCGTGAGCCCGGCGAGGTCCGGCACGTTCCCTGCCCGCCCGAGCTGACCGCGATGCTGCACCGCCACCTCCGCCTGTTCGGGACCGGCCCCGGCGGTCGGCTGTTCGTGACGGAGGCCGCGGACCCGATCTCCAGTCTCACGGTCACTCGCATCTGGAGCCGGGCGCGGGCGGCCACCTTCACGCCGGAGGTCGCCGCGTCGGTACTTGGGAAGACGCCCTACGACCTCCGTCACGCGGCGGTGTCCACGTGGCTGAACGCCGGTGTCCCCGCGACGCTGGTCGCAGGCTGGGCGGGGCACAGCGTGGAGGTGCTCCTCAAGATCTACGCGAAGTGCCTCGACGGGGAGGAGACCCGCATGCGGGGCCGCATCGAAGAAGCTCTCGGTTGGAAGTCCGACGACGGAGGGGGAGGGGCTGGCACGGCGTAGGGCACCCGGCGGACTTCGGCGCCAGTTTGGCGCGGACCGCCGGAGTCCGCCGGTACCAACCGGACACGGCCGGACAGTCAAAGGAGGTTCAGCGAGGTCAAAACCCCTGGTAGCGCGGGGGTTTTGGCTGATGATCGGAGTGTGCCCCCAACGGGATTCGAACCCGTGCTACCGCCTTGAAAGGGCGATGTCCTAGGCCGCTAGACGATGGGGGCGGGCGACGGCGACCGGGCCAAGCTACAACCCACCCGCAGTGTCAACCGTTGGGAACACTGCAAGCATAGGGGTGCCGGGCCGCTGGAGACAAACGGGCTCTATGCCGGTTCCGGCCATGGCCTCGCAACCACCGGGCCCCACAGCCCGCTCGGCCATCGTCGCAACGCCACGCACTCTGTTGCCGGTCACTCTTAGGCGTCGGCCAGCGCCGGCAGCGGGTTGACCCAACGATAGCGCGGGAGGAAGAAGGCCCGCACCGGACGTCCACCGATGGCCAGGTTATGGGTGATCGGAACCGATCCGGTCGGGTACGCCACATCGAACGACAGCGTCACGTCATCGGCTCGTTCCAGGGGGGTGTTCGGGTCGTAGACCCAGAGCGTGACAGCGGTTTGTCTCTGTTCGTAGGCGTATGCCAGCAGCTGGTGGTTGGCCCCGAGCTGGAACGGGTCGTACGAGCGCAGCGTGATGACTCCGAGCGGTGCCAGCACGCCGCGGTCGAGGTCGAGCCGCACCCGCGGCCACTCGTTCACGACCGTGATGCGCCGGCTACCGCGTACCGTCAGCGAGGACCGCGTGGTGTCCGTGTCCGGAGTCGCCATGAGCTGGTAGTAGCGGACAACACCGCGCGGGATGTCGAAGCTGTCAAACAGCCGGCGGACGATGTAGCGGTACAGCGGTGAGCCCGGCGGCGGTGGTTCCTGCAACGTCGGTGGGGCCAGTCTCGCCTCGAAAAGATCACGTGTCGTATAGATCATGCCGCCGCACAGGCCGCGGCTGGCGTCACCGATCGGTACCTGCCCGATACCCGGAAGATCGATTTTCAGGACGGGCTGCTTCGGAAAGTCGTTGATGAAGGGCAGCCCACCGCTGCTCGGGCGAAATCCCTCCACCGCGCCATGAGCGTCGACCATCTCGCCTCACCTCCCGCACAGCCGTGTCGCCTGGGAATGACAGCCGTCTGGGAATGATGCCCCAGGCTCTCGCCCGTACCGCCAGGCGGGCCGTGATCGGCTGGTCCGGCGCCCACCAGGGAGAAGACGCGGACGCGATCGACGCTCCAGCAGACACGCCCCAGTGGTGACAGCCAGGTGACCGGGACCGCCCAGGTGGGTATGCCAGCCGGTATGAAGCATCGTCCCGAAGGCATTCCCGCAGCCCAGCTGTCGGACGAGGACCTCACCCGCGAAGTGGACCAGCTGCACATGACCCGTCACGATGCGTTCCTGCACGGCACCAGGGATGCGTTCGACACACATACCGCCCGGATGCTGAGCCTCGAGTACGAGTATCTACGCCGTTTCGCGGCGGTCATCGGGCCGGACCCGCGGCGCACCCGAGCCGGCAGCCGTCAAGCCGCCGAGGCGGGCCGTGTCAGCTCGTGATGTCCCGGGTTCCGAACACAAGCCGGGCAATAATGATCATTGCTGCCCCGTAGCCGCTCTCGAGCACCAGCCCACGTCTGATGTTCACCCAGCTCACGGGCGCACGGAACAGGTCGACGAACCCCATCCAGTAGTGGGTCGGCAGGTATGGCTGGATCGCGGCGGCAGCCGGCAGCTGATCGAGGACTCCCGCGGTGACGAGGACACCGAGGGCTCCGAGTGTCGCCGCGAGCGGCGTAGCGGTGACCACCGACAGGAACAGCCCGATGCCGACGATGCCGAGCATGGACGCGGCCACGAACAGCGCTGAAAGCGCGATCCGGATGCCTGCCTGCGACAGGGAGAGAGGAGGCCCGGCGCCGGACAGCGGCCGGATGGGGGCCAGCCCGAACAGCCCCCAGCCGACCACGAAGGCGGTTGTGGTCACCGCCGTCACCGCGATCACCAGATAAACCATGATCCCGGCGAGCTTCGCGGCCAGCAGCCGGCCCCTGCCAACCGGCCGGATAACCAAGTAGCGCAGGGTCCCCGCGTTGGCCTCGCCAGCGATCGCCTCACCGGCCAGCAGCAGTACCGCCACCGGTAGAAACAACGGCAGGACGAGGACGAGGGCCGCGACCGGAAGCCACGTCCCGTTGTGCACGACCTCCGTGAGGAAGGCTGGACTTGCGGTGCCCGACCCTATTCCGCTAATTTTCAAAAAAAGTGCGACGATTACTGGAAGTGCCGCGAGCATCAGCACTGACATCCACGTCCGCCGTCGTACCAGCAGGATCCGGAGCTCGACGCGGATCATCGGTCATCCAGGATGGATTCCAGGTCACCGGCTGGATCATTGCCGGTCAGTTCCAGGAAGACATCCTCAAGTGATCGTCGTTCCACCACCAGTTCGGAGACGCGCACACCGGCTGAGACCAGCGCGGCGTTGAGCGCCATCGGGTTCTGCGTCCGGGCGACCAGGGAATGCCCGTCGCGGGCCTCGAGCACCCGTTCGAGCAGGTGCGCCGCGAGGTCGGAATCCGGGGTACGCAGGGTGACCCGGCCGGTCGGCCCGCACAACGTGTCAAGGGAGTCATGCGCGACCAGGCGGCCATCACAGATGATGGCTGTCTCGGTGCAAAGCATCTCAACCTCCGAGAGCAGGTGCGACGAAAGGAAGACGGTCGTTCCCTCGGCGTTCAGCTCAAGCAGCAGATCACGAATCTCCCGGATGCTCTGCGGATCGAGACCGTTTGTCGGCTCGTCCAGTATCAACAGACGAGGCCGGCGCAACAGGGCCGCGGCGAGGCCGAGCCGTTGTTTCATCCCGAGTGAGAACCTGCTGATCGGCCGGTCGTCGATGGCGCCGAGCCCGACCCGGTCGAGGGCATCCTCGATCCGTCTCCGGCGGCTGCGTCGAGCACCGCCGCGGCCGGCCGCGTCAAGCGCGGACAACTCGACCCGGGCCGACAGAAAAGTGTGGAACGCGGGAGCCTCGACCAGCGCACCGATCTTGGGCAGTACCTGCCGAGAATGGCGGGGCATGCTCCGGCCGAGAATCTTGACGCTACCGGCGCTCGGGCGCACCAGGCCGAGCAGCATGCGGACAGTCGTGGACTTGCCCGAACCGTTGGGGCCGAGAAACCCGAACCGGTCACCGGTCGCCACCTGGAGGTCGAGGCAGTCCACCACGGTCCGGTGCCGGTAGCGTTTGGTCAGGCCGTCCGCGTGGATCGCGAACGTCATCCCGGTTCTCGCGTAACGTCGACAGGTTTGAGTTGCTGGCTGGTGCCGGGAACACCAGGCCGCCGCAGGACAGTGCCGGCCTGCCGGAGGAGATTGAAAGCGCCGGGCATGAGGCAACCACGCGGCGCGGTTGACGAGGCAGCCGCGCCGACTGCCAGCGCGTCCAGCGGATACTGGCCCGACGCGCGGCGGCAAGACGATCGCAAGGTAGGCACTGTGCCTACTAGTAAAGCGGTGCGGTCCTATGTCATCGACAGTTGGGTAGGGCCTGACTCGCGTGTCGCGCCGGAGTGATCAAGACGGTTCTGGCGCATTGGGCGAGGACAGGGCATAGTGGAC
>NZ_CAKJTM010000038.1:30868-47885 GCF_917627345.1 Protofrankia sp. CiP3
CAGCGGGCCTGTCCAGGTGAGAGACGCTCACGACGTATCCATCCGGACCGGGTTGCGGTCCGTCGCGGTCTCTTGTGTGATCTCGTTGCGCAGCGCCTTCAGCGCACTGACGTAGATCTCCGAGAAGGTGGGGAAGGGCTGGATGACATCGCGCAGCACATCGAGCGGCACGCGGGCGCGGATGGCCAGGGTGGCCTGCTGCAGCCACTCGCCCGCCTCGGGGCCGAGCGCGTAGGCGCCCGTCAGCCGGTCGCCGTCGCTGCACAGCGTCAGGAAGCCGTTCGACCTGGCGTAGGCGTGGGTGTAGGTGGCTGTCTTGGACACCTCGGACACCAGTGCGGTCGCGGTGAACCGGCCCTCGGCGGCGCCCACCGCGACCGCCTGCGGGTCGGTGTAGACCACGTCCGGAACAGCCTCGTAATTGGCCTCGCGGGGCTCACCGAGGATGTTCGCGGCGACGACTTCGCCCTGGTACTTGCCGACATGGGTCAGCAGCCGGACCCCGGTGACGTCGCCGATGGCCCACAGGCGCTCACCGGCGCGCAGGCAGGCGTCGACCGCGATGCCGCGCCGGTCGGCCTGGACACCGAGCGTCTCCAGGCCGATGCCGTCCACGCGGGGACGCCGGCCGGTGGCGACCAGCAACCGGTCGCCACGCAGCTCGCGACCGCTCTCGAGGGTCAGCACGTAATCCCCGCCGTCGCGCCGCGCCGCGGTCGCCCGCGCGCCGAGGACCAGCTCGACGCCGTCACGGCGCAGAACCTCACCGAGCGCCCCGCCGAGTGGCGCGGGCTCGCGGGCCAGCACGTGTCCCGCGCCCTCGACGAGGGCCACCTCGCCGCCCAGACGGCGCACGGCCTGAGCCATCTCGACACCGACCGGCCCACCGCCGACGATCAGCAGGCGGCGCGGGACGGCCTTCATGCCGGTCACCTCGCGGTTGGTCCAGACGCCGTCCAACTCGCGCAGGCCCGGGACCGGCGGCATGACCGGATCCGAGCCGGTCGCCAACACCACATGCGCCGCCGCATAACGCCGGCCGTCGACCTCGACCACACCAGGCCCGCTCAGGCGCCCGGTGCCACGGATCAGGTCGATGCCCTTGCTCGCCAGCCAGGCCTGCTGCCCGGCGTCGGAGTGGTCCGAGACCATGAAGTCGCGATAGGCCAGCGCGCCCGCGACATCCACCCGCGCGGTGGCTCCCACCTCCCGCGCCTGGCACACCGCCTCGCCGGGGCGCAGCAGCGTCTTGGACGGGATGCACGCCCAGTACGAGCACTCGCCGCCGACCAGCTCCCGCTCTACCAGCGCCACCCGTAGGCCGCCATCGGCCAGCTCGCCAGCGCAGTGCTCGCCCGGTGAGCCGCCCCCGACAACGATCACATCGTAGTCGCGACCGGTCATCCGCCAGCCACCCGCACGTCCCACTCGCCAACCATGTACCGCGCATACCAGTCTGGCCAGTCCGGGCCGGCCCGCCCGATCTCTTTCTCGTGCCTGCCGTGCGCGGCCGCCGTGAGCCCCGTACCGAGTGCCACGCAGAAATTCCTGGCTCGATCCGCATCGGACACCGGCAGCGGCACCACCTCAGGTCCCATATTAATGATCTTGCTCCTGTCCTGTTGGCGGCGGTGGCTGTGCCAATGGCAATGCCCCCGAACCGGGTCTGGGACCCAGGCTCGCGCCACCCATTGTCAAAGTCCAGGAACGTCTGGCGCATCACCCAGCGGACGTGAGCCGTCGGCGCCGTCTCGGGACCATCTGCTCGAATGCTGTCAGTCTCACGGGCCGAGATGCGCCGGATCCGTCCGCGGTACCGGAGACGACCGGTAACGTCCTGCATGCCGGACTGCGCTGGTCCGGGAGGTTCGAGCCGGTTGAAGAGGGGTTCGCAGTGGAGAGCGTGCAGGCCACCGAGTTCGGGCCGTTGGCGGCGCTGGCCGGGGAGTGGGAGGGCGACGAGGGCCTCGACGTGGCCTTCTCGAACGCCGAGGGCCGCATCGTCGAGACGCCGTTTCGTGAGCGTATGTCGCTCAAGCCGTTTGGCCCGGTGGCGAACGGCCCGCAGGTGTTGTATGGCTTGGACTACCGCACCGCCGCGTGGCGCGCAGGGGAGGAGAACCCCTTCCACACCGAGGTCGGTTACTGGTTGTGGGATGCCGTTGCCGGCCAGGTGATGCGTTGCTTCAATGTGCCCCGTGGGCAGAGCGTGCTGGCTGGCGGCACAGCAGCGCCGGACGCGACCGCCTTCACCATGCGGGCGGAGGTGGATTCGGAGACGTACGGGATCCTGTCCAACCTCTATCTGGCGAAGGCCGCCCGCACGATCGGTTTTGAGGTCACGGTGACAGTGCGGGCCGATGGTGTCTTCGCCTACAGCGAGAAAACATTGATCACCCATGCCCGCTGGGATGGCGTGATCGAGCACACCGACCGCAACGTGCTGCACCGTATCGCAGGCTGAGCGGAAACGGTGCCCCGGCGAATGGCCCCGACGAGCGGTTCCCAACAGCTGGTCCCGCGACAGCGGCCAGCACCGCGCTCGATTGCGTGGCCAACCGCCGCCGTGCTGGAAGGTGCTCGGCGGCCTCGTATGTCTTCGGGACCGGTCCGGATATCGCCGATCAGGAGATCTTTGGGCGTCCGCCCGGGTCAGCGAGCGGGAAAAGTGTCGTGCAGCGCGCGGAGAATCTCACCGTGCGCGGCCTCGATGTTCCCGCGGGGAAACCGGATCTCCTGAATCCCGGCGAGGTTGGAAAACTCCTCGACGCCTTCTTCCCGGATGATGATTGCCTTTTCGAAGCCCAGTCTGCCCTGGAAAAGGCCGGTCTCGTGAACCACGTTCTGGCGCGACCGGACGGTACCGAAATTCGTCTCGTCGTCCGCGGTGTGGAGGAGTAGCGCGAAGTCCGCCCGCTGGAGCATCTCCCACACGACCTGCGCCGCCGGCCGGCCGTAGCGGGGCGCGCTCTCGAAGGTAATCACCTGGAAGCCGAACTCGGACAGGTAGTCCTTGAGTATGCGCCACAGCTGGTTCGGCCCACCGTGCCCGATGAAGATCGTAGGTTGCCGCCCGCCAGCCGCCCGTCCTTCGGGAGCTGTTTCGGGCTGGCGAGCACGCGGCACCGCCGAGCTCGAATCGTCGATCACCTCGAGAATAGTACGGGACATCCGTTCGTCTGGTAATTCGACGACCAGCTTCGCCCGCGGCGGGCGGAAGCGGTAGTCGAAAGAAAAATCGAAGAGCTCATGCCGCGGTCCGTTAATGCTGATCTTGCCATGCTCGGACTGCTCGGGGTCATATGTGCTGAACCAGGCCGGCCGGAACACCAGCGCGTCCCCGCTGGGTGTGGACAGCCGCCGGGTAACAGGCCGGGCGGGCGTCCCCGACGGATAGAGTTCCAGCGCGACGACGGCGATCTCCACGTCATCGCGGCCGTGGTTGTCCTCCCAGGCGGCTTTCACGAACTCGTACCACATGTCATAGGCGCTCGCGAGCTGAGCGTCCGGCACGCGGACAGCCATGTTGACTGCGGCCCTTGGCATTCAGGAACGTCCTTTCCCCGCTGGCACCGGCCAGATTACTCTGCCGGTCCTCGAGCGGTGCACGCCGTGTGCAGGCGGCGTAAAAGATGGTCCTGGCGACGGACCTCGGTCGGGCCGATGCTGGCCAGGTGGTCACGGACAGGCGAAGATGAGGAGGTGGTCATGCCAAGTGAGGCTCAGCCGATCGGCGCACTCAGCCGGAGCGGTTTGAAGATCAAAAAACTGTCCGAGCTCAGTGAGCCTGTGCTGGAGTCCTTCTATGCGGAGGTCCTGACACCGGCCTTCCCGCCGGACGAACTCATTACCTGGGACGAGCTGCGGGGGGCCGCCGCCGCCGACCTGGGCCCCGGCGCGCTGGTCCTCGATGGTGAAACCCCGCTGGGGGGAATGCTGGGTGAGATCTACCCCCGATCCGGGGTGCTCCTGCTCAGCTACATCGCGGTACGGGCCGACGCGCGTGGTCGCGGCATCGGCCAGACACTGCTCACCGATGTCATTCCCCAGTGGCGGGCAGCCATCCGGCCGTCGTTGGTGATTGCCGAGATCGAAGATCCGCGTTTCCACCAGCCGAATGTTTACGGTGACCCGGTGGCCCGGCTCAGGCTGTACCAGCGGACGGGCTCCAGGCTTCTTCCTATGCCGTTCTTCCAGCCGTCGCTGCGACCTGGCATACCGCGGGTCTTCGACATGCTGCTGATCTGTCCAGGCGAAACCATGCCGACAGTGCCGGCAAGGACCGTGAGTGCTTTCCTCGACGAGTACTTCGAGCTGTGCGAGGGGAGCGAGGGGAGCGAGGCCCGTATTATTGACCCTGATTATCAGGAGCTGCGGCGGTTCGCCGAGCGGGGCGATGGTGGCAGGCTCCCCCTGTGGCCGCTGGACCGTGTGCGGGAGATACCGAGATTCACCGAGGCTGGTTAGTGACGGGTTCACCGCACACCGTGCTCGTCGACGGGGATGACACGGCTGTTGGCATGCTGATGGACGCTCACCACCGGTTTGCCGTCCTGCTCGCGGCGGCGGTCGGGGCGCGTCCGGCCGCGGTCGCGCTGGTTGAGCGCGCCTGGGTCGACACCGTCGCCGCGGCCCTGAGCCAGGCGGGAACACCGCTCCCAGGGGTCCGGGCGAGTCTGCTCGATGCCCTCCTGCGGCTGTTGCGAGAGCATGACCAACTCGATGGCACCGATCCCGTCGGCGAACCGCTGACGACGGGATCACGAGCGGGCTTTTTCCTGCCCCCGGATGACCGCTGGGCGGGATGGTGGGACACCGGCCTGCCGTCCTGGCCAGCTGGCCAGGTGCCCACTGCTGACCAGGTACTTCACGCCGTGCGCCGCCTTCCGCCGCGCGAGCGGACGCTTCTCATCCTCCGGGACGCGGCAAAGCTGTCGGTGACCGAGACCGCTCGCATCGTGGGCGTGGCACCGGAGGATCAGGGCAGGCTCCTCGACGGCGCTCGGGAGGCATATGTGGCGCATCTTGATGAGGAGGTCAGGGCCGGTGACAGCGGTGATCCGGACGGTGGCGGCCGGACCGCCGGAGGAGAGCAATGCTGAGGGCGCTGGACGTCAGCTGTGACGTTATTTTCGACCTGGTGGGCGCCTGGTACGACGGAGAGCTGACCGAAGGCGATCAGAACGCGTTTGAACAGCATCTGCTCTTCTGCCCGCCTTGCCTCGCCTACAGCGAACGGGCGCGCCGATCGCTGGTGGCGTTGACAGCGGCGGCCACGGCAGTGGTGCCCGCAGGGCTGGCGGCCCGGGTCACGGCGGCGGCGCTGGCCACCGCCAGGCCTTCGGGCGTGCGGAGAGAACAACGATGAGCTACTACAAGTTTCTCCGTCCGGCGGGGACAGGCCCGTTCACCGGTTACCCCTGGGGGGCGACGCGGGGCAGGTGGGTGCAGGCCGGCCCTGCCATGCCGTGCAAGGCCGGCATCCACGCCTGCCGGGTGGAGGATCTGCCCTACTGGCTCACCGAGGAGCTCTGGCGGATCGATCTCGATGAACCGCTCATCATCGGCGCGAACAAGGTCGTGGCCAGACGTGGTCGTCTCGGCATGCGGGTTGCGGAATGGACGGGCGAAACCGCTCGGGAATTCAGCGTCGCCTGCGTCTGCCGGGTCGCCCACCATGCTGGCGCTGAGCTCCGGGACGCGGGGCTGCCTTCGCTCGCCGAAGACATCGAGGCCGCCGCGGCGGCCTTCGCCCAGGCCGGAAGGGGCGATGCGCTCGACGTGCCGGCTCGTGCGGGGGCTGAGGCGCCCGTCCGGGATCCGGGTTCCACAGCCAACCTGCTGTCGGCATACGTGATCGACGCGCTTGAGTCGCTCGACGCCGACCCTCCCGCGGCTGTCGCCTACATCGGGGCGCGGGCCGCCAACCAACGCAGTGCCGTGATGGAAAGCCACCCATACGTCACTGAACGTCGTTGGCAGGCATCGTGGCTTGCAACCCGGCTGGGGCTGCCCGCCCCCTTCCCGCAGTCCCCGCAGTCCCCGCAGCCCCCGCCGTTCGCGTCGTGACGCGCTGTGCCGTGAGGCGTCATGAGGCGTTATGAGGCGTCGTGAGGTGCATTCAGCCGAGGCGGAGCAACTCGACATCGGCATCCGAGGGCGGTTCATCCTCGTCGAAGACGCCCCACTCGTCCATGAAGGCGGAGTCCGCCGACCGCAGCTCGGCGGGTTCGGGCGCGCGCGGGAACAGCCAGCCGCGCAGCGCATGTACATCCGAATCATCGAACATCCGGCGGACGTCGTCCTCGCCGGCTTGCCCAGTGCCCGAGAACAGGCGTCTGGCCGGCTCGGTCCGTCGCTTTGCCTCCTCGATACCGGAACGACTGAAGATCTCGCATAGCCGGGTCACCGTCCGGGTGGTCATCTCCTCGTAGAAAACGAGGTTGTACGCGTCCGGTGGGTGCGGGACGCCCATGAACCGGTAGGCGTGGACGACCGCGCGATAGTAGTCCGCGAATGCCGCGTCCGTGTTTCCCATTGCCCACTGCACGTCCGCGCGTACACGGAAGAGGTTTGCGATCAGTTCTTCGTCCCAGTCATCTGTCTGCGCGGCGAGCTGGGCCAGGCGCTGCGCCGAAGAGCTGGCGTGGGCGGACGCCTCGTCCAGCGCGCCCCGTTCCAGCGCCAGGTCAGCGACTTCGAAAAGCAGCCAGGCGACGTTCCAGTCGTCCGCGAGCTCCTCGAACACGGCCAGCGCCTCGTTGTAGTAGCGGCTCGTGGCCGGGTCAGCCGGGTCATGGAATCGCCTGCTGTGCGCGAGAAATATTTTGATCAGACCGTTGACCCGCCCCAGCTCTCGTTCCTCTTCCGCGGTGGCGTCGACACGTGCGCCACGACCGAGCCCACAGAGGCGTTGCACGAGCAGCAGCCGGTTGCGGATGTCATTCCAGGGAGCATCGGTCTTGATATAGCCAGGCGGGTAGTTGTCCAGCACGAAGGCCAGTGCCTCGCCCAGCTGGTCGTCCGGGTTGTGCTGGGTCGCGGCGGCTATGGAGCCGACGTTCCCGGCGAGTGAGTCCTCCTGGTGCCAGGTACGTTCCCAGTCCTCCAGCAGCCGTCGGTTGTATTCGAACGGGCAGTAGCACCCCCACCACCAGAAGGCTTCCAGAAAGACGAGCGTGAAGCGCGCCCGAGTGATCGTGCGGTTCCGGGACACCCGCCGGGCGTGGAACAGCCACTCCCGTTTGTATGCCTGCCAGCGGGGATGTTCGTAGCGATACCAGGAACTGTAGGCACCGGTCGTGTCGTCCTCCCATTCCGACACGAGGCGGAAGTAGTGCCGGGAGGCTTTCTGATGGAGATCCTGCCAGGTGCGGGGATGCATGGTCCGCAGTTCCCGGCTCAGCGACAGGCGGATGAACTCGTGCAGGCGGAAACGGTCGGACGGTTCGTCGGCGACCGCGAGTATCTGCTCGGCAATGCCGTACCCTTTAAGGGTCTGGATGACACTTCCGACATCGGGATGCTCATTGTCGTCTTCCGTCAGTAGTTCCGCGAGTAACGGTTCGTCGAAGGTGTTGACCACGGCGCAGGCATGGACGGCTCTGGACAGCCGGGCGTCCCGGACGGCGGCAACGATGAGACGGACGAGACCGGCCCATTTCTCCCACGGGTCGTCGGGCAGCCGTTGCAGCGTTCGCCGCAGGTCCGACGCCTCAAGTTTGTCCGGGCCCGTCTCGACGACCAGGTTCGCCGCCAGTGACAGGCCACCGGGATGCCCCGCCGTGAAGTCGTGGACGACATCGGCGACGCCTGGCCGCAACGCACCGTGAAAGGTCTGCTCGAGGTAGGAGACGACTTCGTCGCGGGACAGGTAGGGAAGCTGCCGGACGTGCCATCGATTCGATCCCGTGGTGAACGTGTGCGGCGACGGTATCCGGGCGATGACGACCAGGGTGTTCGTCAGGCGCAGCGCCATACGTGCCAGCCAGTACCCCATCTCGTCGTCAGCGATGCGTTCGAAGGAATCCATGGTGATGAGGATGTGCCGACGCCGGCTCCACTCCGCCCAGCCGCTGACGAAGGCGTCGTCGATGGCTGACTGCGCCTGGCGGATCCGGGCCTTGACCGCCTCGGGCTCGTCGCCTCCGGCTGGGTCACGCGGCCCGGTGCTTTCGGTTTTCGGCGTGCCGCCGAGCAGCCGCGTTTCGCGTTCGCACAGTTGGCGGAAAGCGTCGAACTCCCGTGCCCGGGTTCGGTCCGTCACCCGGAGCATCAGTTCCCTCGTCCGGGCGAAGGTCTCCCACAAGACGGGGGCTGACGCGCGGGGGCCGAAGGCGTCCCGAAAGCCTTCGCGCCGGAAGGCGGACATGTCCTCGTTGAAGATGTACAGCCGGTTGACGCCGTCAACCCGGCTGACCAGCTGCCGGATCAGCGCGGATTTACCCAGGCCGTGAACGCCGACGAGGTCGATCACTGACCCTTCGCCCCGTGTGAAGAGCAGGCGTAACGCCTCGGCCAGTTCGGCTTCCCGGCCGACGAAAAGATCCATACCGTCCCCTCTGGCAACGCTGGATGGGGTTTCAGGATCTCATCACCCGAGAGGTTGTATCTGGCGTAGGTACGAACACCGTGCCGCTGTATGGCCACGTTGGCATCAGGATGATCACTGAGAGTGATGGCCGCGCGGTCAGGATAAGAGCGCCCGGCAATAGGGGAGTGGATCAAGGAGCGGGGCTGGGGTGCGTGTATCGCGAGGCGGAGGAGGGAGTCACCCTGGTGTTGGGTGGCGACCGACGACAACGCGGCGAGGTGCGTGCCCCAGCCCCGCGACGCCGCGTCCCTATTGCCGGTCGCTCTAAGCAGGGCGCAGGTGTGTGGTGGGGTTAATTGATCATGGATCTGTCGCGGGCTCCCGGCCAATGTGTCCAGTGCCGCCGGCCGGACGACGGCCGGCTGGCCGCCGTTTTCCCTCAGCCAAACAGGCCCTCCGGCCTGTTTACCCACGCTGTCGCCACCTCGGGCTGAATCCTTCGTGAAAGCATCAGGTTAGCGGTGTGTAAAAATTCTGTCTCCGAATATCATCAGTGGCCGGCGGATGATTCCCCGCCGTATGGCTGTCAGCCCAGCTCACCAGGCATACATGCCGGTAGAACATCGGATGGTGCTCACGGCGGACAGCGGGCCCGGGGAGGACAGGGCCATTCAGCCGCGTGATTCAGGCCTCACAGATTCAATTCTCGCTGCGTATAGCCGGCTCGTGGGATGGACTTGTGTCAGGTACGAGAATCGCGAAAGAAGGCCGAGAGCCACATGAATCCGCAGTCGCTCACCACGTATAGCGCCCGCCAGACAACCGATGTCGTCCTCATAGGCGCGGGAGTCATGAGCGCCACACTCGGTACCCTACTGCACAGACTTCAGCCGGACTGGTCGATCGATGTGTACGAAAGACTGCCCGGAGTGGCCGAGGAGAGTTCGGATCCATGGAACAACGCAGGTACCGGTCATGCGGCGCTTTGTGAGCTGAACTACACCAGTGAGCTCCCGGACGGCAGCATCGATGTCCGGAAGGCCGTCACCATCAATGAACAGTTCCAGGTGAGCCGCCAGTTCTGGTCGCATCTTGTGGAAGACGGCACGATCACTGATCCTGGAACGTTCATCAATTCGATGCCGCACATGACCTTCGTCCGGGGGGCGGCGGACGTCGACTTCCTCCGCCGACGGTACGAAGCGTTGCGGACCCAGCCGTTGTTTGCGGCCATGGAATTCAGTGACGATCCGGCCGTGATCGAGCGCTGGGCGCCGTTGTTGATCGAGCGGCGCAAGCCTGGCGAGCCGATTGCCGCGACCCGTGAGGTGTCCGGTACCGATGTCAACTTCGGCGCTCTGAGCCGGCAGCTCTTTGGCGCGCTGGAGTCGTCTGGGGTGAGGATCCACCTGAACCAGGAGATCAGGAGCCTCACCCAGGCACCGGACGGCAGCTGGCGGTTGCGGGTGCACTACCGGACGAATGGGAAAACAAAGGACATAACCGCGCGCTTCGTGTTCGTTGGCGCGGGTGGATGGGCGCTGAAAGTTTTGCAGAAATCACGCATACCCGAGGCCAGTGGATTCGCCCTGCTGCCCATCAGTGGCCAGTTCCTCCGCACCGACAACCCGGAGCTCGTCGCCCGGCACCAGGCGAAGGTATACGGCAAGGCGCCGATCGGCGCGCCGCCGATGTCGATGCCGCACCTTGACACCAGAATCGTTGATGGGAAGGCATCGATTCTGTTCGGCCCCTACGCCGGATCGAGCCCGAAGTTCCTCAAACACGGCTCCGTGTTTGACATGCCGAAATCCATCCGCCGGCATAACATAATGCCTTTGATCGCCATGGCGAGAGACAACATAGCCCTGGTCGCACTGTTGCTGAACGCGCTGACCGCGACACGGAAGAAGAAGATCGAGGAGCTCAGGCAGTTCGTCCCCGGCGGCATGGCCAAAGACTGGCGAATCATCACGGCTGGGCAGCGGGCGCAGATTGTCAAGAAAGATCCGCAAAAGGGCGGGATCCTGCAGTTCGGAACAGAGGTGGTCGCCTCGCGCGACGGTACCATCGCCGGGGTTCTCGGCGCTTCTCCCGGGGCCTCAACCGCGGTTCCGATCATGCTTGATCTGCTTGAACGATGCTTCCCCGAGCGTTATGCCGCCTGGCAGGTAGCCTTGGGCGAAATGATCCCGACTTTTGGCCAGCGACTTTCCGACAAGCCAGAACTCGCGGCACAGACGATGGCCGCGACCGCAAGGATTCTTTGTCTGACGGGGATTCCCCGCCCTCTCCCCAGCCGTTCAACGGGCCGATAATGGGTAGCTCGTAAAGATCTCGGCATGCATGGACGGGGTGAGCGGTGCGGTGACGCATCGACCACCATCCATCAGACGTGCCCTGGTCACTGTCGGCCGCATGGTCATGATCGACGTTCTTGGCCGCGTTCGGACGCGGTGAGGGCAACCGCTCCATCCGGATATCCGGGGGTACTCGTCCACGTCGAAGCCGGCAAGAGGACGAGGTACATCCGAAACCGGCGGACTGGCCGCCGCCGGGTGCGCCCCTGCCCCGCCTGAGGCTGATTGGCCGTGCTGGTCAGCCTTGGGCGGAGAGGAGGCTGGCCGGAAATCGTGTGGCTGACCAGACTACCTGGATTAGGTGACCTGCCGCAAGGCCTTACTGCAACCCGCGGGTCCGTGAAGTATCAGTCGGAAATCGGACTCGTGTTGTGTCGCCTCCGTGTTTTATCGTCTCGATGCGGACCATCGGGTGTGGTGGGCCGAGCAGTGCTACGGGGGTAGGTCATGCATCGGTCGTTCGGTCGCCAATTGTTCAGCCGTTGGTTCTTTGGTGTTGGGAAATTGGCTGTAGCGGCGCTTGCGCTTGCGCTGGCTCTTGCCGGCTGCCTGGTCACGGGCACAGTCCAACTCCCGTTTCTCCCGGTCGAGCTCGCGATTTCCAGCGATGGATCAATTACTTTAAGTGCAAGTTCGCAGATTGTGACTCCACTGGGGACCTTCAGGCTCCAGGTGTCCGGGGCGAAGAACATTCACGCTCCGTCGGACGGGACCCTGCTCGTCATCCGGCATCCCGTCCGTGGCGTGGCGATGGACAGCTTCTACGGCATTCATCTGCCAGACAAGCTTCGCTTCGTGCTGGACGGTGACTCGAGCATCACGACCAACCGGAACGTCGTGACCCTGAACCTGCGGAACAACGTGCACGGCATCCGGATCCAAAACGTCCAACAGGCGAAGTCCGCGCCGAAGTACGCAACGCAGCAGGTCAGGGTGCTGCCGCCCGCGCCGAAGGCCGCTGAGCCGTCGACATCACCGGCTGCCGCCGGTTCGCCTGCCGCGGTTGCGACCGGCGTTCCATGCCAGGCCGGGTCCGCGACGGCGGCGAGCACGCACGTTGCGTCATCCGCGCCATCGGCCCAGCCCTGTGTGCTGTTGGCGACAGTGGCTCCCGCGAGCCCGAGTGCGCCGCCGACGGCTACGCCGGTGCGGACACCGTCCACCATGCCGTCGCCGGAGGCAACTCCTTCGCGAACTCCCCCGAAGACGGCAGACCCCTCATCGACAGGATCCGTTTCACGATCTCCAGCCCAGGGACTGGCGCAGGCCACTTTGATTTCCCCGCGCCCATGACAGGCGGTGAC
Source organism: Protofrankia sp. CiP3 (assembly GCF_917627345.1). NCBI lineage: Bacteria > Bacillati > Actinomycetota > Actinomycetes > Frankiales > Frankiaceae > Protofrankia > Protofrankia sp. CiP3. The sequence continues at coordinate 43,066 of NZ_CAKJTM010000038.1, forward strand.
AAGTCCGAGTTTCCTCGGATGGATTCGGGGTGGGGCCACCGTTTAGAGCGCGTTTGAGATCGTCATTCCGGCTCGCTGATCGAAAGCCCGGTCTCAAACACGCTCTCAACGGGACATGGCTCGGTAACGGCGGATGCTCAGCGATCCGAAGAGCGTGACAAGCGCCGCGACCCAGATCAAGGTGACCGGTATCGGATGCTCCGTGGGGAAGTCTCCGCTGCCGAAGGGGTTCGGATTACCGAACAGCGCCCGCATCGATGCGGTCAGAGTGCTCACCGGATTCCATTCCGCCACCGGCTGCAGCACACCGGGCAGCGTCTGGACGGGGACGAACGCATTGGACAGGAACGTGATCGGGAAGATCGCGGTGAACGCCACCTGCTGGGCGACCTCGACAGTCGGCACCAGCAGCCCGAGCCAGACTCCGACCCAGGCCATCGCGTAGGCGAACAGGAGCCCAAGAGCCACGGCCGCGAGGAAGTCGACGAGTCCGTTGCGTACCCGCCAGCCGACGATGAGGCCTGTGATCATGAGTACCGCGAGAATCGCGGCGTTGTAGACGACGTCGGAGACAGTGCGCCCGGTCAGGAAGGCCGAACGGCTCATTGGCAGCGAGCGGAAGCGGTCGATCAGCCCTTTGGCGAGATCGTCGGTGATGCCGATGGCGGTGGTCGCGGCCGCGAAGGTCAGCGTCTGGGCGAAGATTCCCGCCATGAGGTACTCGCGGTAGGAGCCGCCTCCCGGCAGCGGGATCGCTCCACCGAACACGAAGGAGAAAAGCAGCACGAACATCACTGACTGCAGGATCGCGAAGACCGCCAGCTCGGGGATGCGTGGGATCCGCTTCAGATTGCGCCAGGCGACGACCAGCGAGTCGGCCACGACCGACGTGCCAGCGGCAGAGCCGCGCGCTGGCCGCCACGGTGGCCATGAACGTGCGACAAGAGAATCAGCCGCCTGGTGGCCTGGGTGGCCTGGGTGGTCGGGGCCGACGAGACCGGTCATGAGGTTCGTCCCACCGCCGCGGCGGTAGGGGCATCATGATCCGGATGAGCCTCGTTGCCGCCGTCGGCAGGCTCCAACCGCGTGGCATGGCCGGTGAGCGTGAGGAACACGTCGTCGAGTGTCGGCCGGCGCAGCCCGAAGTCGTCCAGCACGATCCCGGCCTCGTCAAGGGCGCGAATGACAGCGGCGAGCTTGCGCGTACCGCCGTCGGCGGGCGCGGTCAGGCGTTTTGCCCGTTCATCAACGGTGGCGTCGGCGACACAGTGGCGGGAGATGATGTGGCGGGCCTGGACGAGGTCCGCTGGATCATTCACAACGATTTCGATCCGTTCGCCGCCGATCTGCGACTTGAGCTCAGCGGCTGTGCCACGAGCGATGATTTTACCGGCGTCGACCACGGCGACGACGTCGGCAAGTGCGTCGGCTTCCTCCAGGTACTGCGTTGTCAACAGCAGCGTTGAGCCCTTGCGGACGAGGTCGCGGATGGCGTTCCACATCGACAGCCGGCTGCGTGGATCGAGCCCGGTGGTCGGTTCATCGAGGAAAAGCAGCCGCGGGTGGCCGATGAGGGCAGAGGCGAGGTCAAGACGGCGGCGCATCCCCCCGGAGTAGGTCTTGACGACGTTGTCCGCCGCGTCGGACAGCCCGAACTGCTCGAGAAGCTCGCCAGCGCGGCTGCGGGCCGTACGGCCCGGCAGCTGGTAAAGCCGGCCGAACATCCACAGGTTCTCGGCACCGGTGAGATTCTCGTCGACGGCGGCGTACTGCCCGGACAGGCCGACGAGCCGGCGCAGCCGTTGTGCGTCGCGTACCACGTCATGACCGAGTACCGTCGCCCGGCCGCTGTCGGGTCGCAGCAGCGTGGCCAGGATGCGAACGGTGGTGGTCTTGCCCGCGCCGTTGGGGCCGAGCAGCCCGAGGATCGTGCCCTCGGCGACCTCCAGATCGAGGCCGTCGAGCGCGCGCACCAGGCCGGCGCGGGTCTTGTACACCTTGGTGAGGGCTTGCGCGGTGATGGCCGGCACGAAGCGGCCTCCTTCCAGACGTTGGACAACCAACGGCGAGATCACAACCCGCCTGGGCCTCGTCGTACGCCGGGCTCCACCTCCTGTCCCCGGCCCCAAGTATCGGTCGACGCGGCAGAGGGCACCTGCCCGCGCGTCCCGCCGTGTCCGAGCCCGGATCCCGCCAGCTAAGCTGCCCACCGGACTTGGAGGGGCGAATGCGGACATGGTGGGCGGCGGCGCTGATGGCCGTCGCGCTGGCGGCAGGGTGCGGCGGGGAAGGCACAGCCCCTGAGGAGACGCCGCCCCCGAACACGCCCGGCTACCGGCTCGCCGTGCTCGACGGCGAGGTGGACCCGAGCCTGACGACCATCCAACGGTACGACAGCGCCATCCAGACGGTGGCGAGCGGATGCAAGGGAAGCGTCGTGGAGGTCGCCAGGCTCGCGCAGGAGTCGCGGGACGCGCTGACCAACGGCAAAGTCTTCGAGGACCTCATCGTCATCCTCAGGGATGTCTCGGGCTACACGGCGGGGGCCGCCGACTGCAAGGCGGCCTTCACCAGCTACGTGATCGTCGAACTCAAGGGCGAGGACGAGACCAGTTGACCGGCGGCACCGGTCGACCGGCACGGCGTGGGCATCAGGCCGCGCGGATGCCCACGGGGTCGAGGAGGGATTTCCGCTGAGTGGCATTGAAGCCGCCAGCCACGTCCGCCGGAAATCCCGGTATCCCTGATGAACGGTCCTGGTGATGCTTCGATTGTCGCTGACTTGCCTGACCCCGCCCCGCGCATGTGGTTGTGTAGCCCACGATGCGTCCACTCCAGCGCATGCCCGGGTGGAACCACCTGATAGGTGTGTGGTTCCATCTGCGATGCGCGTGGTTGTGAAAGGGGTGATGAAGTGGTGGCGAGTATCTTCGGGGGCGATCCCGAGGTCGCCCGGCAGATGTCCGGCGATTTGGCGGACATCCGCGGCACGCTTGCTTCTCTCGGCGCGGTCTTCGACGGTCTGCACGGCGTGACCGGCTCCGATGAGGTCGAGACGGCGCTGCGTCATTTCGTCACCCAGTCATCGGACAGCCGTAATTCGCTTGACAAGTTGTTGGAGCGGGCATCCGGCCTGCTTCGCGGGCTGGCCGAGGGCGCGCTCGAAGTGGATTCCGGCCTTGCCGGGGTGCTCACGCCAACCGCGCCCGCGAGCGTTGAATCAGCACGTCCGGATACCCATGCGACCGCCTCGCCGGTGGTGACGGGTGGCGCGCTATGAGCGCGGCTGCCAACGGTAAGACGCCCACGGGCGTGCCCGCCTGGTTCACGCTCCGGGTGCCGGCCTCCTGGTTCGAGTTCGACGTGTGGCGGGCCACCCGTACCGGTGACCTCGCGCGGCTGGTTGACGCTCGGCTCGCGGCACTCCCGCAACTGCGGCCACAGCGGTCGGCGTTGCTCAAGTTGTTGCGGGAGATCGCCGAGCGGGCCGAGCGGCAGGGGGCTGTTTACTGCGCGGCCACCGCTGAACTGGTGGAGGGCTCCGACGGTCTGGTGGCCAGTGTAATGGTGTTCCATACCGATGGCGCGCCGAACGTCGCGGACAACACGGTTGAGGCGATCGCGGGCCAGGTCACCGCCATGGTGCCGGCGGACGGTAGATCCTCCTGGCGTACCGTGACGATTGTCGAGATGCAGGCTGGCCGGGCCGTGCGCATTCGCGGGGTTGAGCGGCCTGAGCCGGACGGGGTGCCGATCGACACCGTTGTCATGCAGACCCTCATTCCCGTACCCGATGGCCGTGGCGTACTCAATGTTGTCCTGAGCAGCCCGCACATCGACATCGCCGAGGAACTGTTTGAGCTGTTCGACGCCGTCAGCGACACGCTCGCCTGGTCCCAGGACCGCCCGGAGCAGCTGGCTGCCACGGATTCACCCACCTGATGAAAGAGAGCGTGTCATGGCCAACGTCCACGTCGACTACGCAGCGCTGGAGAACACGGCGTCCAGGCTCACCAGCGGTCAGCAGGAGATGGAAACCCAGCTGACGCAGCTCAAAGCTCTGATCGACAACCTGGTCGGCAGCGGCTTCATCACCGATCAGGCGTCCGGGAAGTTTCAGGCGTCGTATGAGCAGTGGAACACCGGTACGAGGAACGCCATCGCCGGGCTTGAGGGCATGGGTGGTTTCCTCAAACTGGCTATTTCGCAGCACCAGCAGCTCGACGCCACGCTGAGCCAGTCGGCGGGTGCCTGACCACGCGGCCGGAGGCCTCGACAAGCCCGGTAGGCCCAGGCGGTAGACCCAAGGGAGAACAGTGGTGGGCGACTGGGGTGTGCTGGAGCTGGCTGGTGATCCGGCCCCGGGTGACCCGGACGCGGTACGGGCCCTGGCGGCCCGGCTGCATGGCCAGGCCGAGCTCGCGGAGACCACCACCGCCCGGTTGCGTGCGATCGCGGGCGAGGGGGGTGGTGAGCTGCGGATGGCCGGGGACTACGCGGCCGGGTTCACCGAGGCCCTCGCTGAGCTGCCTGGCGAGCTGGCCACGCTTGCGCGTGCCTACCGGGGCTGCGGGGACGCGCTGTCGACCTACGCGACCAGTCTCGCCGACGCGAAAACCCGTGCGGGTGGCGCACTGCGGCAGGGTGTGGATGCTGATGATCGGTATCAGGGGGCGGTGTGTGCGGTCCGGGCGTTGTTGCCCCCGGACCGGGAGGTGTTGTTGTGGCCGCGGGCCGAGCTCACGGATCCGTCGATCAGTGCGGCGACCGCGACGTGGGAGGCGCAGGATCTCGCCGGGCAGGTCCGGGCGGCCGCGGGG
>NZ_CAKJTM010000039.1:0-43400 GCF_917627345.1 Protofrankia sp. CiP3
CGGCGCCGGAACCGGTGGGCACAGCGGCCGCCCCCATCCCGACGGCTCTGCCATGGGTGCTGTCCGCCAAGACGCCTGAGGCCCTTCGTGCCCAGGCCAGGCGGCTGGCGACGTTCGTCGAGGGCCACGCCGGGCCCGGCCTGGCCGACGTCGGCTACTCGCTGGCCACCACACGCGCGCTGTTCGAGCACCGCGCGGTGGTGGTGGCCGCCGACGCGAAGGGCTTCACCGCCGGGCTCGATGCCCTCGCCCGCGGCGAGACGGGACCAAACATCGTCGCGGGCTCGTCCGCCGGAACGGGCAGGCTGGCTTTCCTGTTCACCGGACAGGGCAGCCAGCGAATCGGCATGGGACGGCAACTGTACGATACCTATCCGGTATACGCCCGGGCCTTCGATACGGTGTGCGCCGAACTGGACCGGCACCTGGGCCACAGGACGCTGGGCCACGGCACACTGAGCCGGCATGTCGAAGGCTCGGTTCGCGACGTCGTGTTCGCAACCGAGGACACCGGCCTCCTGCATCAGACGGTGTACACCCAGACGGCGCTGTTCGCGGTGGAAGTGGCGCTGTTCCGGCTGCTCGAATCCTGGGGTGTCCGGCCTGATTTCCTTGCCGGGCACTCCATCGGCGAACTCACCGCGGCACATGTCGCGGGCGTCCTGGCCCTTCCCCACGCGTCCAGGCTCGTCGCCGAGCGAGCCCGGCTCATGCAGGCGCTGCCCACCGGTGGCGCGATGATCGCCATCCAGGCGGCCGAAGAGGAAGTACTGCCCGCGCTGGCCGGGTATGAAGACCATGTTGGAATCGCCGCCGTCAACGGGCCCGGATCGATCGTCATATCCGGCGACGAAGAACACACCTTCCAGATCGCCCATACCTTCGAAAGCCGAGGCCGGAAGACGAAGAGGCTGCGGGTCAGCCATGCCTTCCACTCCCCCCGCATGAACGGCATGATCGACGAGTTCCGGCGGGCAGCCGAGGGCCTGTCCTACGCCCCGCCGACGATACCGGTCATCTCCAACCTCACCGGTGAGGTCGCCACCGCCGACGAACTGGGCAGCGCCGGCTACTGGGCACGCCACGTCCGCCACCCGGTCCGGTTCTCCGACGGCATCCGCCGGCTGGAAGCCCTCGGCGTCACCACATACCTCGAGCTCGGCCCGGACGGCGTACTCACCGCCATGGCGCAGGAATCGCTCACGGAACAGGACGGGCGGAGGGCACCGGTACTCGTCCCGGTGCTGCGCCGCGAACGCTCCGAACCCGCCACCATGATCACAGCACTCGGTCACGCTCACGTTCATGGTGTCGCGATCGACTGGGACGCGGTGTTCAGCGGCCCGCGCCCCCGTCGGGTCGCATTGCCGACCTATGCCTTCGAGCACCAGCGATACTGGCTGGACGCTGCCGGGAGCACGGCCGAGCCCAGCGTGGCGTCCGCCGGGCTCGGCTCGGCGGACGCCCGTTTCTGGGAATCCGTCGAACGCCAGGATCTCGATGAGCTGGCAACCGAGCTGGGTATCCGCGAGGAGGAACTCCAGACCTCGCTGGGCGCCGTGCTGCCGGCCCTGGCGTCGTGGTGGGACGAGCGCCGTGTGCACGCCACCGTCGACTCCTGGCGCTACCGCGTCACCTGGCGGGCCGCGCGCGAGACAGCCAGGCGTCCGCTCTCGGGCAGCTGGCTACTGGTGATTCCCGACAGTCATGTCGGCACTGGATGGGTGCGGTCCGTCGGACGGATGCTGACCGAGCAGGGTGTTCATATCCGCCAGGTCGCGGTGACCGCGCGGGACTGCGATCGGCGACGCATGGTGGGGCTGCTGGGCGAGACGCTCAATCACCCGGCGCCACCAGGCGAAGCCACAGCCGGCGTACTGTCGCTGCTGTCGCTGGCCGAGGAGCCCCATCCAACCCACGCCGCCGTTGCCTGGGGAGCCGCCGCGAACGTTGCGCTCATCCAGGCGCTCGACGATGCGAACGTCACCGCGCCGCTGTGGTGCGTGACCGGCGGAGCCGTGTCGACCGGCCCGTCGGATCCGGTGACCAGCCCTGTTCAGGCGCTCATCTGGGGTCTGAGCGGGATCGTCGCGGCCGAGAACCCGGACCGCTGGGGCGGCGTGATCGACCTGCCCGTGGCCGTGGCCGAGCGGACCGGCGCTCAGCTGGCCGCCGCGCTCGGCGGCCTGCGCGACGAGACCGAGATAGCCGTACGCGGATCCGGGCTCTTCGTGCGGCGGCTGGTGCGAGCGCCTGTGGACGGTGCGCCCAGGGCGCGCCGCTGGCAGCCGCGAGGCACAGCCGCGATCACGGGTGGAACCGGTGCGCTCGGCGGTCACGTCGCGCGCTGGCTCGCCCGCAACGGAGCGGAACACCTGTTGTTGATCAGCCGCCGTGGCCGTGACGCCCCCGGTTCGGCCGACCTGGAGGCCGAGCTGAACGCGCTCGGCGCAAAGGTCACGATCGCCGCGTGCGACGTAGCCGACCGTGGCGCGCTCGCGGCCGTGCTGGCCTCGATACCCACGGCATACCCACTGACCGCGGTGGTGCACACCGCGGCCGTGCTGGACGACACCCTGGTTGCGAACCTGACCACCGAGCGGATGGACCGGGTGTTGCGGGTAAAGGTCGGGGGCGCTCTGAATCTGCACGAGCTGACCAGAGAAACGGAGCTGTCGGCGTTCGTGTTGTTCTCGTCGCTCGCGGGAGTCCACGGTATTTCCGGACAGGGCAACTACGCGCCGGGCAACGCGTTTCTCGATGCCCTTTCCGCCTATCGACGCGCGCACGGGCTGGTCGCCACATCAATGGCATGGGGACACTGGGACGGCGGCGGTATCGCCGAGCCCGACGTCGAGCAACAGTTCCGCCGTCAGGGGCTTTCTCCCATGGCCCCGGAGCTGGCTGTCACCGCGCTCGGGCAGGCTCTCGACCACGACGAGCCCCACCTGGTCGTCTGCGACGTCAGCTGGGAAACGCTCGCCCAGACCCGGCGGAACGCGCTCCTGGGAGAGCTCCCTGAGATTGCGCGGATGCTCCGCGGCACGGCTGGCAACGCGGCCGAACCAGGCGACGCGGGCTCGTCCGACCTGGCCCGGCAGCTGGCGCACGCGGCCGAGCCGGAGCGGCGGCCGATCCTGCTGCAACTCGTTCGTACCCAGATGGCCGCGGTACAGGGGCACGCCTGCACGGACGCGGTCGACATCGGCCGGACATTCCGCGACCAGGGATTCGACTCGCTCACGGCGGTGGAGCTACGCAACCGGCTGAGTGCGGCAACCGGGCTGCGGCTGCCCACCACCCTCGTGTTCGACTACCCCTCGCCGACAACGCTGGTCGATCACCTGCACCTGGAACTACAGCCCCGAGCCACCACGGCGGTGCCGGCGGTCCTGACCGCGATCGACACCATGGAAGCGCTCCTATCCGCCCTTCCCGCAGACGCGCCGCAGCGGGAGACGGCCGTATCCCGCCTCCAGGAACTGGCAACGACATTGAACCGTGGTGCCCGTTCCTCCGGCATCACCGAGATCACTGATGTGCTCTCCAGCGCGACCGACGACGAGCTCATCAGCTTCATCGGAAACGAACTCGGGATCTCCTGACCGCGCCCGACACAAAGAAGGCGGAAATATGAGCGACGATCAGATCAGATACCTCCTGAAGCGAGTTACCGCCGAGCTGCACGACACTCGTGAGCGCCTCCGGGAGACCAGGGCGGAACAGCATGAGCCGATCGCGATCATAGGGATGGCCTGCCGATTGCCGGGTGGTGTGGAATCGCCGGATGATCTGTGGCGGCTGGTGGCGTCCGGGCAGGACGCGATATCGAACTTCCCCACCGACCGAGGGTGGGATGTTGAGGATCTGTTCGACCCGGACCCGGCGCGGGCGGGCAAGTCCTACACACGGCATGGTGGTTTCCTGCACGACGTGGCAGATTTCGACGCCGAGTTCTTCGGAATGTCGCCGCGTGAGGCGTCGGCCACCGATCCACAGCACCGGTTGTTGCTGGAGGCGGCGTGGGAGGTGTTCGAGCGGGCGGGTATCGACCCGGCGTCGCTACGCGGAACGAACACCGGGGTCTTCGCCGGCATGAACGGGCAGGATTACGCCACTCGCCTGAATCCGGTACCCGAGGCGCTGGAAGGCTACCTGAGTATCGGCAACGCGAGCAGTGTCGCGTCGGGCCGGATCGCCTACACCTTCGGTTTCGAGGGCCCGGCGGTAACCGTGGACACGGCCTGCTCGTCGTCCCTGGTAGCGCTGCATCTGGCCGCGGGGTCACTGCGGTCGGGTGAATGCGGCCTGGCGCTGGCCGGCGGGGTGACAGTGATGACCTCGCCACAGGGGTTCGTGGAGTTCTCCCGGCAGCGGGGCCTGGCCGCCGACGGCCGCTGCAAGGCATTCGCCGCGGCGGCGGACGGGACCGGCTGGGCCGAAGGCGTCGGGCTGCTGCTGCTGGAACGCCTCAGTGATGCCGAGCGCCTCGGGCATCAGGTGCTCGCGGTGGTGCGCGGCTCCGCGGTGAACCAGGACGGCGAGTCCAACGGGCTGACCGCGCCGAACGGCCCCGCGCAGCAGCGGGTCATCCGCCACGCCCTGGCCAGCGCGGAACTCTCCCCCGCCCAGGTGGACGCGGTCGAGGCCCACGGGACCGGCACCACCCTCGGCGACCCGATCGAGGCACAGGCGCTGCTGGCCGTCTACGGTGCGGGCCGCCCCGATGACCGGCCGCTGTGGCTGGGGTCACTGAAGTCGAACATCGGTCACACCCAGGCTGCGGCCGGCGTCGCAAGCATCATCAAGACGGTCCAGGCCATCCGCCACGGCCTGCTGCCACAAACCTTGCACGTTGATGCGCACTCCCCCCACGTCGACTGGTCAGCCGGCACCGTGCGGCTGCTGACCGAGCCGCGACCATGGCCGCGGACCGGTGAGCCCCGCCGCGCCGGGGTGTCCGCCTTCGGGGTGAGCGGCACCAACGCGCATCTGATCATCGAACAGGCCCCGGCCATGGGGGAACCGGCGGAGGAGAACGGCGATCCGCCGCATACGACGCTCGCGGCGCTGCCGTGGGTGCTGTCCGGCAGGACTCCGGACGCGCTGCGCGAGCAGGCCGCACGGCTGGCTTCCTTCATCACCGGCGACAGGGATCCGGACCCGGTGGACGTGGCCTATTCGCTGGCGACCACCCGGACGCTGTTCCCCCACCGTGCGGTGGTGGTGGCCGAGGATCGGGACGGGTTCCTCGCGGGGCTGCACGCCCTGGCCCGCGGCGGGTCGACGCCGGACGTGGTCGTGGGCGGCGCGCCCGCCGCTCCGCAGCAGCTGGCGTTCCTTTTCACCGGACAGGGCAGCCAGCGTCCCGGGATGGGCCGCGAGCTGTATGAGGCGTACCCGGTCTTCGCGACCGCGTTCGACGCCGCGAGCACCGAACTGGACCGGCACCTGGCAGGGTGGGTGGATCATTCGGTCCGCGACGTCGTGTTCGAGACGCGGGACACCGGCCTGCTGCACCAGACCGTGTTCACCCAGACGGCGCTGTTCGCGGTCGAGGTCGCGCTGTTCCGGCTGCTCGAGTCGTGGGGGGTCCGACCGGACTATCTCGCCGGTCACTCCATCGGCGAACTCACCGCCGCGCACGTCGCCGGGGTGCTGTCGCTCGCCGACGCGGCCGCGCTCGTCGCGGCGCGCGCCCGGCTCATGCAGGCCCTTCCCGGCGGCGGTGCGATGATCGCCATCCAGGCGGGCGAGGAGGAAGTTCTCGCCGCGCTCGCCAGACGGAACATCGGCGACGCCGTCGGCATCGCTGCGGTCAACGGGCCGCGCTCCGTCGTCATCTCCGGCGACGAGAGCCTGGCGGTCGACATCGCCCGCGAGTTCGGCGAGTCCGGCCGCAGGACCAGGCGGCTGCGTGTCAGCCACGCCTTCCACTCGTCCCGGATGGACGGCATGCTGGACGGGTTCCGGCGCGTAGCCGAAGGGCTTTCCTACCATCCACCGCGGATTCCGGTCGTCTCCAACCTGACCGGTGGCATCGCCGACGCCGAGGAGCTCGGCAGCGCCGAATACTGGGTGCGCCACGTCCGTCACACGGTCCGGTTCGCCGACGTCGTCCGCCAGCTGGAAACCGCCGGTGTCACCACATACCTCGAACTCGGCCCGGACGGCGTACTGACCGCCATGGCGCAGGAAACACTCGCCGGACAATCCGGCGGTACCGACGCCGCGGCGTCGGTACTCGCACCGGTACTGCGCCGCGACCGCCCGGAACCTGTCACGCTCCTCACCGCGCTGGCCCACGCCTGCACCCGCGGCACCGCCGTGGACTGGCGCGCACTGTTCTCCGGCCTGAACCCGCAGCGGGTGGAACTGCCGACGTACGCCTTCCAACGCCAGCGGTACTGGATCGACCCGTCACCGGCGGCCGGGGACCTCTCCGCGTTCGGTCTGGGGCCGGCGGGGCATCCACTGCTCGGCGCGGCGGTCGGTCTGGCCGACGTCGACGGGTTGCTGTTCACGGGGCGCCTGTCCGTACGGACACACCCATGGCTAGCTGATCATGTTGTGCACGGGGCGGTCGTGGTTCCAGGTACGGCATTCGTGGAACTGGCGATTCGCGCCGGTGACGAGGCCGGCTACGACACCCTGGAAGAGATGATCATCGAATCGCCGCTGATCCTGCCGGAACACGGCGGGGTGCAGGTGCAGGTGGCCGTGGGAGCGCCGGAGCAGCAGGCGGGCCGACGTCCGGTCACCGTGTACTCGCGGCCGCAGGACGCCACCGCGGACACCGGCTGGGCCCGGCACGCCGGTGGGTTCCTCGGCACCGGCGCGGCAGCGGCATCCTCCGCTCTGGATGATCTGAATGAATGGCCGCCGCAGGGCGCGGACCCGGTCGACGTCGAGAAGATCTACCAGGATCTGGCGACGGCGGGCCTGCCGTACGGGCCGCTGTTCCAGGGGCTGCGCGCCGCGTGGCGACGCGACCGGGAAATCTTCGCCGAGGTCGCTCTTCCCGACGAGCTGCAGGCTGACGCCGCCTCCTTCGGCGTGCATCCGGCACTGCTCGACGCCGCCCTGCACGCCGCCGCCGCCGGATCGCATGACACTCCGGCGGGATCCAGTCGGCTGCCGTTCGCATGGACGGATGTGCGCCTGTACTCCTCCGGCGCGTCGGCGTTGCGAGTACGGCTGTCCGACGCCGGTTCCGAGGCCTTCTCCGTTCAGGCGGCCGACCCAACCGGCGCACCGGTGATCTCCATCGGGTCGTTGCTGTCACGGCCTGTCTCAGCCGAACAGCTGGGCGCTGCACGCACGGTGCACCAGGACTCGCTGTTCCACCTCGACTGGGCGACGGTGGTCCTGCCATCCCAACCGTTGCGGCAGATATGGGCCGTCATCGGAGACGACGAGCAGGCTCTGCGCACTGTGCTGCAGGAGGCCGGTACCGAGAGCAGGGTCTTCGCCGACCTCGGCACGCTCCGGGAGCCGGGTGAACCCGCACCCGCCCTGATCTTCGTATCGGGCATCCCGGCGTCGCGCCCGGACGATGCCGAAAGCCCGGACGTCACGCAGGCGGCTCACGCCACGGCCCACCGGGTGCTCGCCCGGATACAGGCATGGCTCGCCCACCCCGGCCGTGAGCCGTCGCGCCTCGTGGTGGTCACCCGCGGCGCGGTAGCCGTCGGCAACGAGACGCCCGATCTCGCGGCCGCCCCCGTCTGGGGCCTGGTCCGCTCGGCCCAGTCCGAACATCCCGGCCGGATCATCCTGCTCGACATCGACGATGACGAGCGGTCCGCCCGAGCGCTACCGGCCGTGCTGGCCACGGCCGGCGACAGCGACGAACCGCAGCTCGCGGTCCGTGCCGGCGCCGTCCACGTGCCGCGCCTGGCGCGGGTCCCCGCCCTGCCCGCCGGCACCGGCACCGGCACCGGCAGGCACCACGCCCACAACCACCGGACCGACCCGTGGGACCCGCACGGCACGGTACTGATCACCGGTGGTACCGGGGCGCTGGGCGCCGCGCTCGCGCGGCATCTGGTCACCGAGCACGGTGTCCGTCATCTGCTTCTGACCAGCAGGCGGGGTGCCGACGCCCCCGGTGCCGGCGAGCTGCACGCCGAACTCACCGGGCTCGGCGCGGCAGTCACCATCCACGCCAGCGACGCCGCCGACCGCGCATCCCTCGCCGCGGTGCTCGCCGCGATCCCCGCCGGCCATCCCCTGACCGCGGTCATCCACACCGCCGGTGTGATCGACGACGGTGTGGTCGAATCGCTGACCCCACAACGAGTGGACGGGGTACTCCGCCCCAAGATCGACGCTGCCTGGAACCTGCACGAACTCACCGCCGGCAGCGATCTCGCCGCGTTCGTGCTGTTCTCTTCCGCCGCCGGGATTCTCGGCAGCCCAGGCCAGGGGAACTACGCCGCGGCCAACACGTTCCTGGACGCGCTGGCCGCCTACCGCCGCGCGCGTGGGCTGCCCGCTGTCTCGCTCGCCTGGGGCCTGTGGGGCAACGCCAGCGGGATCACCGGCGACCTCACCGAAAGTGACCATGACCGGATCGCCCGTACCGGGATCAAGCCGTTGTCCTCGGCCGAGGGCCTGGAGCTGTTCGACGCCGCGTTGCGCCTCGACCACGCGCTCCTGGCGCCGGCCCCGCTCGACCTCGCGGGCCTGCGCGCTCGCGCGGTGACGCGGACGGTGGCTCCGCTCCTGCGTGGGCTGGTCCGGCCCGCGCGGCGGACCGCCCAGGCCGGGGCGGCCGTCACCGGATCGTCGTCGGTCGCGCAACGCCTCGCTGGCCTGCCGGAATCCGAACGGGACGCCTTCCTGCTCGACCTCGTACGCACCGAGGTGGCTGCTGTTCTCGGACACGCGGACACGCGGGCGCTCAGCGCGGAACGCGCGTTCTCCGACCTCGGGCTCGACTCCCTCACCGCGATCGAACTCCGTAACCGCCTGGGCGTCGCCACCGGGCTGCGGCTGCCGTCCACCCTCACCTTCGACTATCCGACGTCGACGGCGGTCATCACCTACCTGCGATCGGAACTGCTGGGCGGCCCTGGCGCGTCGCAGATGGCCGCCGTGGCCGCCGTAGCCGGGTCCGGGTCGGACGAGCAGATCGCGATCGTGGGGATGGCCTGCCGCTTTCCCGGCGGGGTGGACTCGCCGGAGGCGTTGTGGCGGCTGGTCGCGGCCGGGGATGACGCGGTCTCGGCCTTCCCGACCGACCGGGGCTGGGACATCGAGGAACTGTTCGACCCGGACCCGGACCACACCGGCACGTCGTACACGCGCCACGGCGGCTTCCTGCACGGCGCCGGGGATTTCGACGCGGGATTCTTCGAGATCTCCCCACGCGAGGCATTGGCGACCGACCCGCAACAGCGCCTGTTACTGGAAACCACCTGGGAGGTGCTCGAGCGGGCCGCTATCGACCCATCCTCGCTGCGCGGGAGCAGGACCGGGGTCTTCGCCGGTGTCATGTACCACGACTATGCCCCGCGGCTGGATGAGGCGCCCGCCGCGCTTGAGGGATTCCTCGGCAACGGCAGTTCGGGCAGTGTCGCGTCGGGCCGGATCTCATACACGTTCGGCTTCGAGGGCCCGGCGGTGACCGTGGACACGGCCTGCTCCTCGTCGTTGGTGGCCCTGCACCTGGCGGCTCAGTCGCTGCGCACGGGCGAGTCCGACCTCGCGCTGGCAGGTGGCGTGACGGTCATGTCCTCACCAGCCGCCTGGGTGGAGCTCTCGCGGCAGCGTGCCCTGTCACCGGACGGCCGGAGCAAGGCGTTCGCCGCCGCGGCCGACGGCGTTGGCTGGGGCGAGGGGGTGGGCCTGCTGCTCCTGGAACGGCTCTCCGATGCCCGTCGCCTCGGCCACCGGGTGCTGGCGGTGGTCCGGGGCTCGGCGGTCAACTCCGATGGCGCGTCCAACGGGCTGACCGCGCCGAACGGCCCGTCCCAGCAGCGCGTCATCCGCCAGGCGCTGGCCAACGCCGGGCTTTCCGGCGCCCAGGTGGACGCGGTCGAGGCGCACGGGACCGGCACCCGGCTGGGCGACCCGATCGAGGCACAGGCGTTGCTGGCCACCTACGGCCAGGACCGGCCCGACGACCAGCCGCTGTACCTGGGCTCGTTGAAGTCGAACATCGCCCACGCGCAGGCCGCCGCCGGCGCGGCCGGCGTGATCAAAATGGTGGAGGCGATGCGGCACGGCGTGCTCCCCCAGACCCTGCACGTCGACGAGCCCTCCCCGTACATCGACTGGTCAGCCGGCGCCGTGCGGCTGCTGACCGACGCGCGGCCGTGGCCGCGGACCGGCCGGCCTCGTCGCGCCGGAGTGTCCTCCTTCGGGGTCAGCGGCACGAACGCGCACGTCATCCTGGAGCAGGCCCCGGCGGTCGAAACACCAGAACCGGTAGCCAGTACGGTGACGCCCGCGCCGACGGCCCTGCCGTGGCTGATCTCTGCTAGGACACCCGAAGCGCTCCGGGCCCAGGCGGGACGGCTGGCCGCACTCATCGAGCAGGACGGCGAACTCGTCCCGGCCGATGTCGCCTACTCGCTGGCGACGACCCGCGCGGCCTTCGAGGAACGGGCCGTCGTCATCGGCCGTGACCGGGCGGAATTCCTTGCCGGTCTCGGCGCGCTGGCCCGCGGCGAGTCCGCGTCGAACCTGGCGCGGGGAACCGCCGACACCGCGGGGAAGGCCGTGTTCGTCTTCCCCGGTCAGGGTTCCCAGTGGGCCGGCATGGCAGCCGAGCTGCTGGACTCCTCACCGAGGTTCGCCGAGCAGATCACGGCCTGCGCGGACGCGTTGGCACCGTTCGTGGACTGGTCGCTGCCAGACGTCCTGCGCCAGACGGCCGGGGCACCATCACTGGACCGGGTGGACGTCGTCCAACCGGTGCTGTGGGCGATGCTCATCTCCCTGGCCGAACTGTGGCGCTCGTTCGGCGTCGAACCCGCCGCTGTGATGGGGCAGAGCCAGGGCGAGATCGCCGCGGCCTACGTCGCCGGCGCGCTGTCGCTGGAGGACTCCGCCCGGATCATCGCCCTGCGTAGCCGGATCTCCCTCGCCCTGGTCGATCACGGCGGCATCGCCGCGGTCGCGCTGCCCAGCGACGAGGTGGGCGCCCGTATCGCCCCCTGGGAGGGGCGCGTCTCGATCGCCGGGGTGAACAGCCCGTCGTCGACCACACTGTCCGGCGAGTCGGGCCTGCTCGCCGAACTGGTCGCCGAGTATGCGGCCGCGGGCGTGCGGGCCAGGCTGATCCCCGCGTCCTTCGCCTCCCATTCCCCGCAGGTCGAGAAGATCCGCACAGAAATCCTGGCGGCGCTGGCGCCGGTGGCGCCGCGCACCGGCGCCATCCCGCTGGTGTCGACGGTCACCGGGGCGCCCATCGATACCGCTGGCCTGGACGCCCACTACTGGTACACGAACCTGCGGGAAACGGTGCGGTTCGAAACAGCGGCCCGGACGCTGATCGACCGGGGCCACGACGTGTTCATCGAGATCAGCCCGCACCCGCTGCTCAACTTCAGCATCCAGGAGATCCTCGACACCGCCGGGAAGCCCACGGCGGTGGTCACCGGGTCACTGCGCCGCGACGAGGGCGGACTCGAACGGTTCCTCGTTTCCCTCGGTGAGGTGCACGCACGCGGGGCTTCGGTCAACTGGGCAGCGGTGTTCAGTGGCCGCAGCCCCCGCCGGGTGGAACTACCCACCTATGCCTTCCAGCATCGGCGGTACTGGCTCGACATCGCGCGCTCCTTTGCCGGCGAGAGGTCCGCCCGCGCGGTGCTGGGCGCGGACGGGACACCGGCCGGGGACGAACCATCGCCGGTGTCCGGACCGCCGCTGCTCCAGCTACTGGCGAGCCTGACAGCGGCCGAACGCGACGAGGTCCTGCTCGCGGCCGTCCGCGCGGAGACCGCCGCGGTCCTGGGCCATGACGACGCGACGGAGATCGGCCCGGACCGGGCGTTCCGGGAGCTCGGGCTGACCTCGCTGACCGCGGTCGACCTCCGGAACCGGCTGAACGCGGCCTCGGGGCTGCAACTACCCGCCACCCTTGTTTTCGACTACCCGACGCCCACCGCGATCGCCGAGTACCTGCGATCACAACTGGCCCTGGACGCGGAGGCATCCGTTCCTTCGCCGCTGACTGCCCTTGATCAGCTGGAGGCGTCACTGGCGGCCGGGAGCGGCGACGAGGCGGACCGCGGTGCGGCCATCGCCCGGCTGCGTGCGCTGATCGATCGATGGGAAGGCAGCGGGAACAACGGGAGCGCCTCCTCCGGTGACAGCGGGATCGACCTCGATGCGGCGACCGACGACGAGCTCTTCGCGCTCATGGACGACAGCGTCAAAGGTCGCCGGGCTGACGAAGAAAATTCATGAGGGAGCTGTTTCAGAATGGCGAATGAAGAGAAGCTTCGCGAGTATCTGAAGCGTGCGCTCGCCGATTCCCGGCAGGCGCAGAAACGCCTCCGTGAGGTCGAGTCGAGCCAGCGGGAGCCGATCGCGATTGTCGGGATGAGCTGCCACTATCCGGGCGGGGTGGATTCTCCGGAGGATCTGTGGCGGCTGGTGGAGACCGGCGGCGACGCCATTTCGGAGTTCCCGGCCGACCGTGGCTGGGACATCGAGGAGCTGTTCGACCCGGACCCGGACCAGCTGGGCCGGACCTATACGCGCCACGGCGGCTTCCTGCCCGACGCGGCGGAGTTCGACGCGGATTTCTTCGGAATCTCACCGCGCGAGGCACTCGCGATCGACCCGCAGCAACGGCTGTTGTTGCGGACGGCGTGGGAGGTGTTCGAACGGGCGGGCATCGACCCGGCCTCACTGCGGGGAAGCCGGACGGGTGTCTTCACCGGGATAGCCGGCCGCGACTATGCCGCGGGATTTCATCAGGTGCCCGACGAGCTGGAAGGCTACGTGCTCACCGGCGTCCTGAGCAGCGTCGCCTCGGGCCGGATCTCCTACACCCTCGGGCTGGAGGGCCCGACGATGACGCTGGACACGGCCTGCTCCTCGTCACTGGTGGCCCTGCATCTCGCGGCGCAGTCACTACGCTCGGGCGAGTCCGACCTGGCGCTGGCCGGCGGCGCCACGGTCATGACCTCCCCACTCGGGTTCATCGAGTTCGCCCGGCAGCGTGGCCTGGCACCGGACGGGAGATGCAAGGCGTTCGCCGCCGCGGCGGACGGTACCGGCTGGGCCGAAGGCGTCGGGCTGCTGCTGCTGGAACGCCTCAGTGACGCCGAGCGCCTCGGGCATCAGGTCCTGGCCGTGGTCCGGGGCTCGGCGGTGAACTCCGACGGCGCGTCCAACGGCCTGACCTCGCCGAACGGCCCGTCCCAGCAACGGGTGATCCGTGCGGCACTCACGAACGCTCGGCTGTCCCCCGCGGACATCGACGCCGTCGAAGCCCACGGCACCGGCACCACCCTGGGCGACCCGATCGAGGCACAGGCTCTGCTGGCCACCTACGGCCAGCACCGGCCCGACGACCGGCCCCTGTGGCTCGGGTCGTTCAAATCGAACATCGGCCATGCGCAGGCCGCCGCCGGTGTCGCGGGTGTGATCAAAACAGTTCAGGCCATCCGGCACGGTGTGCTGCCGAAAACTCTGCATGTCGACGAGCCGTCACCGTTCGTCGACTGGTCCGCGGGTGGGGTGCGACTACTCACCGAGGCCCGGCCATGGCCGGAGACCGGCCGGCCACGGCGCGCTGGAGTGTCCTCCTTCGGCGTGAGCGGCACCAACGCACATGTGATCATCGAGCAGGCTCCGGTCGCCGGGGGAACCGCCGCGGACGAGACCGAGAGGGCGGTGGCTGACGAGACCGGGAACGCTGACGAGACCGGGAAGGGCGTTGCCGGGCCGCTTCCGTGGGTGCTGTCCGCCCGGTCGCCGCAGGCGCTGCGGGCGCAGGCGGCACGGCTGGCGTCGTTCGTGGAAGCCGATGGCGACCTCGCCCCGGTCGATGTCGCGTATTCACTGGCCACCACCAGGGCCGCGCTTGAGCACCGCGCCGTCGTCGTCGCCGACGACCGGGACGGCTTCCTGACCGGCCTGGGCGCGCTCGCCCGCGGCGAGGCGGCACCGAACGCGGCCGCCGGCCCCGCGCCGACGGCGGGGAAACTGGCGTTCCTGTTCACCGGCCAGGGCAGCCAGCGGCTCGGCATGGGCCGGGAGCTGTACGAGGCCTATCCGGTATTCGCGAACGCCTTCGACGCCGTCACGCATGAGCTGGACGAGCAGCTGACGGGGCAGGTCACCCGCACCGTCCGTGACGTCCTTTTCGCCGACGACGACACCGGCACAGACGGCGGCACAGACGGCGGCACCGGCACAGACGGCGGCACAGACGGCGGCACCGGCACAGACGGCGGCACCGGTCTTGTCCACCAGACCGTGTTCACCCAGGCCGCGCTGTTCGCCGTCGAAACCGCGCTGTTCCGGCTGCTCGAATCCTGGAACGTCCGGCCTGACTATCTCGCCGGGCACTCGATCGGCGAACTCACCGCCGCCCACGTCGCCGGTGTCTGGTCCCTCGCCGACGCAGCCAGAGTCGTCGCGGCCAGGGGCCGGCTCATGCAGTCTCTTCCGCCCGGCGGTGCGATGATCGCCATCCAGGCGACGGAAGACGAGGTACGCACCGCACTCGCGGCGCACGACAACAGCGTCGGTATCGCCGCCGTCAACGGGCCGAGCTCCGTTGTCATCTCCGGCGACGAGATCCCGGCCCTGCGCATCGCCGGTGAGTTCGGGGCCCGGGGACGCAGGACCAAGCGGCTTGCGGTCAGCCACGCCTTCCACTCCCCCCATATCGACGGCATACTCGACGAGTTCCGCCAGATCACCGGAACGCTCACCTACGCCGAGCCCCAGATACCGGTCATCTCGAACCTGACCGGCCGGCTCGCCACCGCCGACGAACTTGGTAGTGCCGAGTACTGGGTGCGTCACGTCCGTCACGCGGTCCGCTTCTCCGACGCGATCGCCAGCCTGGACACCGCCGGAGTCACCACCTACCTTGAGCTCGGCCCCGACGGCGTCCTCACCGCTCTTGCCCAGGAAACGCTCACCGACCGACACGATCGCGTGGCAGCGGTCCTCACACCCACACTCCGCCGGGACCGCCGCGAACCCGCCGCGCTGGTGACCGCGCTCGGCCAGGCCTACATCCACGGAGCCCCGATCAACTGGGACGCCGTGTTCAGCGGCCGGCGCCCCCGGCGAATCGACCTGCCCACCTATGCCTTCCAGCACCAGCGGTACTGGCTCGACCCGGTGACGTCGAACGGCGACCCCGCCACGCTGGGGCTCGGGCCCGCGGGGCACCCGCTGCTGGGCGCCACGGTGGGACTGGCCGACGCCGACGGGATCCTGTTCACCGGACGGCTGTCGCTACGGACCCACCCATGGCTGGCCGACCATGCCGTGATGGGTTCGGTACTGGTTCCCGGTACGGCGTTCGTGGAACTTGCGCTCCGCGCCGGCGACGAGGCCGGCTACGAAAACCTCGACGAGCTGATAGCGCAGTCGCCGTTGATACTGCCTGAACGCGGTGCGGTCCAGATACAGCTGGCCGTCGGAGCGCCGGACGCGGGGCGACGCTCGATCACGGTGTACTCACGGCCGGAGGACGCCCCGGCCGGTTCGCAATGGACCCGGCACGCCAGCGGTATTCTCAGCGCCAGCGGTATTCCCAGCGGTATTCCCAGCGGTATTCCCAGCGGTATTCTCGGCACGTCCGTCCAGGACACGCCGTTCACCCTGGACGAATGGCCCCCAGCGGATGCCGCCGCAGTGGATATCGAGGACATCTACAGCATTCTGACCACGGTGGGCCTGGAATACGGGCCGGTGTTCCAGGGCCTGCGCGCCGCCTGGCAGCGAGACCACGAGTTCTTCGTCGAGGTCGCGCTGCCCGGCGGACAACGTGCCGACGCCACGCTGTTCGGCGTACATCCCGCGTTGCTCGATGCCGCGGTGCATATCACCGCCTACGACGGGTTGCGAAACTCGCCGGAGGGCCGGACCTATCTGCCGTTCGCGTGGACGGGCGTGCGCCTGCATGCGTCGGGTGCTTCGGCTCTGCGCGTACGGCTGGCGCTGAGCGGCCCGGAGAAACTGTCCATCCAGGCGGCCGACGAGACGGGCGCGCCCGTTCTCTCGATCGCGTCACTGGTCGGACGCCAGGTCTCGGCTGAACAGATCAACGCCGCCCGTCCGGTGAACCAGGACTCGTTGTTCCAGGTCGACTGGACGGCGGTCACCCTCCCGGAACCACCGTCCACCAAAGCGTGGTCGGTCATCGGTGACAACGACCAGGCCCTGCGCTTCGTTCTTGCCGAGGCCGGTGCCGAGACCAGGGCCTTCAGCGACATCGCCGCTCTCGGCACGGCTGTTGACCTGGGTGAGCCCGCGCCCGCCCTGGTATTCGTCTCGGGCATTCCGGAAGCGGTTGCCGACGACGAGGACCGCCCGGCTGTCGTGCGCACCGCGCATACGACGGCACACCAGGTGCTCGCATGGGTACAGACGTGGATCGCCGAGCGACGGGTCGAGTCCTCACGGCTCGTGGTGGTCACCCGTGGCGCTGTCACAGCCACGGACAGCGAGGCGCCGGACCTCGGCTCCGCCCCCGTCTGGGGCCTGGTCCGTTCCGTCCAGGCCGAGCATCCCGACCGGATCATCCTGCTCGACATCGACGACAGCGACGCGTCCACCCGTGTGCTGCCGGCCGCACTGGCCACGGCCGTCAGCGGTGACGAGCCGCAGCTGGCGATCCGCGGCGGTGTGGTGTCGGTGCCACGGCTCGTGCGGGTCACGACCTCCGGGCAGCCAGCGGCGACCAGCGTCCCGCGGGACGTCCCGGCGCTGGAGAAACACGATGATCATGCGCCCGTTGGCCTACCAGAGTCCCTGGACCCGAACGGCACGGTGCTGATCACCGGCGGTGTCGGAGTACTCGGCGGTCTGCTCGCACGGCACCTGGTCACCGCACACGGTGTGCGCCACCTCGTCCTCACCAGCCGGCGAGGGCCCGACGCCCCCGGTGCCGGCGAACTCCGCGACGGCCTGACCGGCCTCGGCGCGCAGGTGCACGTCGCGGCCGGTGACGCGGCCGACCGCGGCTCCCTCGCGGCCATCCTTGCCGCCATCCCCGCCGAACACCCCCTGACCGGGGTCGTCCACACCGCCGGAGTGATCGATGACGGTCTGGTCGGATCGCTGACCCCGCAACGGCTCGACGGGGTGCTACGTCCGAAGGTGGACGGCGCCTGGAACCTCCACGAGCTCACCCGGGACGACGACCTGGCCGTTTTCGTCCTGTTCTCCTCGCTCTCGGGGCTGACCGGCGGTCCGGGGCAGGCAAGCTACACCGCCGCCAACGCATTCCTCGACGCCCTCGCCGGGTACCGTCGCGCCCACGGTCTGCCCGCCACGTCGCTCGCGTGGGGCCAGTGGGCACAGGCCAGCGGAATCACCGGCCAGCTCAGCGACGCCGACTGGAGCCGGATCAGCCGTGCCGGTCTGAGGCTGCTGTCCTCGGCCGAGGCCCTGGAGCTCTTCGACACGTCACGGACGCTCGACCGCGCGGTCCTGGCCCCGGCCCTGCTCGACCTCGCGGGCCTGCGTGCCCGGGCGGGAACCTACGCGATTCCGGCGCTGCTGCGCGGGCTGGTCCGGCCCGGACGACGCGCCGCGCGGCCCGGCGCGATCGGCACGATCAGCGCGGCATCGTCGATCAGGACGCGCCTCGCCGGCCTCGGTGAATCCGAGCGTGACGCGGTCATCCTCGATCTCATCTACACCGAGGTCGCCGGAGTGCTGGGCCATGCCAGTACGGACACGCTCGGTGAGGGACGTGCATTCGTCGAACTCGGGCTGGACTCCCTCACCGCCGTCGAGCTGCGCAACCGTCTCAACGCCGCCACCGGGCTACGGCTGCCGGCCACCCTCACCTTCGACTTCCCCACACCAACGGCACTCGCCGGGTTCATCCGTGCGGAACTCGGCGATGCGGGAGACCAGTCGGCCGGACGACCGGCGCCCGTCACCGCCGGAAGGGAACAGCACAGGGACAGCGGCGGGCTCGCTTCGCTGTACCAGCAGCTGATCAACGCGGGGAGGGTGGACGCGGCAGCACAGCTGATCATCCTCGCGTCCCACCTCCGGCCGGCCTTCGACGCGGCCGCCAGGCACGAACACGCCCCGCACCCACTGCAGCTGAGCAGCGGGGAGGCACGGCCGAACCTGGTGTGCTTTCCCGCGCTCAGCGCACTGTCCGGTCCCCATGAGTACTCACGGTTCAGCAACGCCTTCCAGGACGACCGGGACGTGTTCGTGGTGCCGGCGCCCGGTCTCCCGGAAGGGGACGTCCTCCCGGACGCCGACCGGACGTTGATACAGATGCACGTGGAAGCGGTGGAACAGATCGTCGGTGACGAGCCCTTCGTGATCCTCGGTCGTTCGATGGGTGGATGCGTCGCGAACTCCGTGGTTGCCGGCCTGGAAGCACGCGGGATATTCCCGGCCGGGCTGGTCCTGATCGACTCCTACCCCATCGACGCCCCGCTCGTCCCGGGCATGGAATGGTGGAACACCGCTTTGTTGACCGCCCTGTTGGAGCGGCTCGACCGCTACGACATGACCACGCACGACACCAGACTGAGCACGATGGGCACCTACAACCGGATCTTCGCTGCCTGGCAGCCGGAGCCGATCTCGACGCCTACCCTGCTCGTCCGCGCGGAGGAACCGCTGGTGGGGATGCCGAGCGAGCCCGGCAGCAAGCAGGACTGGCGGGCGTACTGGCCGCTGCCCCACGACATAGCCGATGTCCCGGGCAACCACTTCACCATCCTGGAGGAGCACACGGGGACGACGGCCGCGGCGGTCAGGAAATGGATCGACGCACTCGACTGATCCCGGTTGTCCCGGCAACGATCGACCTGCGCCGTCTCCTCCCGGACGGCCCGCGGCGGGCATCTGACGTCCGTCCGCTGCTGGCTGCGGTCCCCGACGCCGAGGAGCCGCAGCCACGGTGGGCACCGAACGTCGTGGTCGGCCTCGGCCGGCTCGGCGGGCGCACGACCGGGGTGGTCGATGATTCGAACAGCAACACCCGAGGAGTCATGGCCGAACGCAGCGCCGCGGTGTCAGGTCGCCCTTGTCAAAGGATGACGTATAGGCCTCCGCATTCACGATCAACTCGTCGGTGACGCTCATCGGATCGCCCTCTTCCCTGGTTGTACCGTTAACAACCCAGAGTATCCCTACTAATCTCCCCGGAGAAGTTGACATACGCTCCCACCGAGCGCAGGATCGAGGACGTGAAGCACCATGGCCGCTCGACGTGGCTCGTAACACGAGCGCACATCGACCTCCTGCGAGTCACTTCTGCCACCTGTCTGCGCTGCGCGGTCTGAGCGAGCGACCACCGCCGCCAACGCGTCTGCTGGGCGGATGCGCCGCCCGCTCGCCTCATCCGGACCACGTCGCGCCCGGGGAGCCGCGAGCCGGACAGTTCTATTCTCGGGCGCTCTCATCCTCCTCCCGGAAACAATCTTCCTCCCGATGCGCCGCCGCCGGATGACACGCCTCCGCCGCGGCCTGCTTGGGTACACAACAGGAGAGACCTGTGACCGCTGCGTCCCGCACTGTTGACCATGCCCTCCGAGGCATCGATGACACCGGCCATGCCGCCGTGAACCGGCCATCCCCCCGGCCCGCCCACGATCCGGCAGCGGCAGCCCGGACATCCGTCGCTCTGCTCCCCGGACGGCATGAGGCACCGAGAGTCTTCGAGCCCCTGGCGTCCAGGCTCGCCCTGGACAACCACGCGGTCTCCATCGCCGATCCCGGTAGGGACACGACCATCGCGCTCGGCGAGACACGCATCCCCGACGTACCGTTCGTCCTCCTGGGATCGGACACCGGCGCCCTGCGGGCACTCACCCTCGCCGGTTCGCCCGCACTACGGGTCGACGGGCTCGTCCTCCTCGGCCTGCCGCTGCTGCACCAGCCCGTGTCCGGCGAGCCGCTGACCGAACCTCCTCCGCGGACGCTGCCAGATCTGCCGATCCTCCTCGTCCACGGCCGCAACGACCAGACCAGCCCGCTGCCCCTCATCCGGATGATGACCCGGACAGCGCCCCGGGCGGAGCTCGCGGCCGTACCCGGTGGACACGGCGTCCTGCACGGCGACGGCGGACGTTGGGCGGCCGCGCGGATACTCCTGTTTCTCGAAGCCCTCGCTCATTCGCGAGCCGAAACGAAGAAGAACGCCGGCGCCACACTGTCGTACGCCCGGTACACGCTGGGGAGAGCAGGTGACAGGGCCCCGCGTTGAGACCGTGGAGCCCCCAGAACCCGCGACGCTCCGTGCAAGGCCGGCCGCGGCCGACCACAGCCACCGCACAGGTCAGCTGGGCTGCCAGCGCGAGGTCCTTGGAGACGAAGAAACAGCGGCCTCACGGAGCGGCCCGGGTGATCGCGCTCGGTCCGTGAGGAAGCGGCAGACCAAGGTGATCACGTAGGGTCGCGCCTTCGTACTCGCCGCGGAACACGCCCTGTTCCTGCAGCAGCGGCACGACCGTGTCGGCGAACTCGTCCAAGCCACCAGGAGTGATGTGTGGGACGAGGATGAATCCGTCGCTGACGTCCGCCTGCACGAACCTGTTGATCGTCTCAGCGACGGTGGCCGGCGTGCCAATGAACGACTGCCGGCCGGTCACCTCGATGACCAGCTCGCGGATGGAGAGTTTCTTCGCTTCGGCGAGTGCACGCCACCGTGTGGCGACCGCCTGCTGATCGGAGAACATCCGTACGCTGGCGCGGCCCTGCGCGACAGTGTTCTCGCCCGGCTTGGGGCCGATCTCGGGCAGTGGGCCGTCCGGGTCGTAGGAGCTCAGGTCACGGTTCCACAGCTGCTCAAGGAGCCGGATCGCGGTCTGCCCGCTGACCTGCTGCTGGCGGACGATGGCGGCCTGTTCGTGGGCGTCGGCGTCGGTGTCGCCGAGCACGAAGGTGGCTGCTGGCAACACGACCAGCGCCTGCGGTGGCCGGCCGTAGCGGGCCAGCCGTCCCTTGACGTCGGCGTAGAACGCCTTGCCGGCCTCAACGGTGCTGTGCCGGCTGAAGATGGCATCGGCCGTCGCCGCGGCAAATTCACGGCCTTCATGCGAATCGCCGGCCTGGAAGATCACTGGCCGGCCCTGCGGGCTGCGGGGAACATTGAACTGGCCGGCAATGTCGAAATGGCCGCCATGATGCTCGAACGTACCCGCCGACGCGTCGGTGACGAAGATTCCCGATTCCTTGTCCGCGGCAATCGCGTCGTCGCGCCAGGAGTCGAACAGTTCCCACGCCGTCCGCAGGAACTGCTCGGCCCGTTCGTAGCGCTGCTCTTCGCGCAGAAAGCCGCCGCGGCGGAAGTTTTCACCGGTGAACGCGTCCCACGAGGTGACGACGTTCCACGCGGCCCGGCCACCGGAGAGATGGTCGAGGCTGGCGAACTGCCGGGCGACCTCGTAGGGCTCATTGAACGTGGAGTTGATCGTGCCGGCGAGCCCGAGCCGGTCGGTGACGGCGGCCAGCGCGGCGAGCACCGTGAACGTGTCCGGGCGGCCGACCACGTCCAGGTCATAGAGGCGGCCAGCCTGCTCACGCAGGCGCAGTCCTTCGGCCAGAAAGAGGAAGTCGAACTTCGCCCGTTCCGCGGTCCGTGCGAAATGCACGAATGAGCTGAACTCGATGTGGCTGCCCGACCGCCGGTCGCTCCACACGGTCGTGTTGTTCACGCCCGGGAAGTGCGCGGCCAGGTGGATCCGCTTGCGTGGTCTGCCCATCTGGGGTCCTCTGGAATCCTTGAACGTCAGGCAACGTCAGGCAACGTCAGGCAACGTCAGGCAACGTCAGGCAACGGCGTAGCGGCTGGCGGGGCGGCGTAGACCAAGCAGACCGCGCAGCGTGCCCGCCTCGTACTCGCCGCGGAAGGCTCCGCGGCGCGCCAGCTCCGGCACGAGCCCACGGGTGATCACTTCGGAGTCATGCGGGATGGCGGCTGGACGCAGCCGGAAACCGGTCAGGCCAGCCTGCTGCCACTCCTGCAGCAGATCGGCCAGCTCAGCCGGCGTACCGGTGAAAACGCGCGCGTCCGAGCTGTACCCGGTACCGGCGAGGGAATCCAGTCGCGCCTTTCTCTCGGCCGCCTGCCCCGCATCGACGTCGAGGAAGACGACGAGGTCGCCGAAAACGTGCAACGGCTCATGCTCACGGCCGGCGGCAGCCTGTTCCGCGCGGACCTCCTGATCGATCGCGCGTGCCTGGCCGGCATCATGCGGGGTCACGTACACGACATCGGCTGCCCGCGCGGCGAGCCGGTACGCGACGGCGGCGTGCGCGAGCGCGGTGACCAACGGCTGGCCCTGCGGCGGGCGCGGAGTGATCGACGGACCGCGGACCTTGAACCATCTCCCAGCGAAGTCGATGTAGTGCAGCTTGTCGCGGTCGATGAACCGCCCGGTTGCCGCGTCGCGGATCTCAGCGTCGTCCTCCCAGCTGTCCCACAGCCTGCGGACCACCTCAACGTAGTCGGCGGCCTCGTCAAACAGATCCCTGATCAGCTCGGCGACCTGGGGCGCGTTCCGGTCCGCGAACCGGAACGCGGGGATATCGCGCCGGCCGAAATGAGCCGCCTCGGCCTGGGCCGCGCTGACCTGGATGCGCGAGCCGGCACGGCCGGTGCTGACATAGTCGAGGGTGGCGATCGCTTTGGCGATGTGGAACGGCTCGGTATGGGTGACCCGCACGGTCGGTACGAGCCCGATGCGGCTGGTCCGCGGGGCGACCCGGGCTGCGACCAGAACCGCGTCGAGGCGTCCGCGGACCTGGTCCGTGCGGCCGTCCGGGCCGTGGTAACGCGAGGACTGCCACGCCAACGAGTCCTCGATCGTCACAAAATCGAGCAGGCCGCGTTCGGCCTCCTGCACCAGGTCGACCCAATAGCGGGCGGTGAACAGCTCGTCGGCCCGGGCATCCGGTTCCCGCCACGCCGCGGGATGCCAACCCGCGCCGTCAAGCGCAACGGCGAGGTGCAGTTCGGACGATGTGGTCATCGGGTCTCTTCCTGCTCTGACTGGGTCCTGCCCTGACCGGGTGGGAATCCGCCGGGACAATGACCGTGCGGGGCTGGCTTCGGGCACAGGGGCACAGGGGCACAGGTAGGCCGTCAGTCGGGCCGTGCCCATGCCTGGGCGAGCAGCTCATAGGACCGCACCCGGTCGGCGTGGTCGTGGGTGATCGTGGTGATGAGCAACTCGTCGGCTCCGGTGGCATCGCGCAGTATGCGCAGCCCCCGCACAACGGTCGCGGGCGAGCCGACGAACTGGGTGTCGAGCCGATCGGCGACCAGCGCACGCTCCTGGTCGGTCCATGGGTAGGCCGCCGCCTCGGCAGGCGTGGGGTAGGCGGCGCCTTCGCCGGAGCGGATGTTCGCCACCCACGGGCCGTACCCGCTTGCCAATCGGCGGGCGGTTGCGTCATCGCCTGCGACAACGACATCCGCGGAGACCATGACCCGTGGTTCCCGCAACGTCGCCGACGGCCGGAACGCGGCCCGATAGGCCGCGACGGTGTCGAGCACGGTGGACGGGACGATGTGGTAGTTCGCGGCCAGCGGCAGCCCCAGTTCGCCCGCGGTCCGCGCACTGTCGCCAGCGCTCGCGGCAAGGATCCACAGCTGCGTATCGGCGTCCTCAGCAGCCGGCGACCGCAGGTGCGTCCCGTCCGGTGTGCGGTAGTCACCGCGGATGAACGCCTGAATGTCCCGGACGTCCTGTCCGTAGCGCTCGGCCGCATCGTCGCGGTGGCCGACCACATCCAGCTGCCGCTGAAGCCGACCGGGATCGAACGCGATTTTCGCTGGTGCCGGGATCAGCAGGCCGTCGACCACGGAAGGCCTGGCGGTCGTACCGCCTCGCGGCGACGACCCGGCGGCGGACCGGTTCGCCCGTTCGATCAACCTGCCCACGCCCGAGCGACCGAGACCGAGGTCGATGCGCCCGGGATGGATGTGCGCGATGGTCCCGAACTGTTCCGCGACGATGACCGGCGTGTGGTACCCGGTCTGTACCGCCCCGGACCCGACCCGGATCGTCTGGGTAGCGTCGGCGACCAAGGCGATCAGCACGGCAGGCGCGGCGGAGACGACACCCGGAGTCAGATGGTGTTCGGCGAGCCAGTACCGGGCATAGCCGAAACGCTCTGCGTGGCGGGCAAGGTCGATCGTGTTGCGTAATGCCTCAGCGGTGCTCGACCCGGAGGTCGACGGCGCGAGGTCGAGCACCGACAACGGGATGGGGCCTCGGACAGGCATGCACGCCACCGCCGGTCCGTCAGTGATCCGTATCCGGGGCGGCGATGCCGCGGCGTCGGCCGTGACAGGTCAGCGGTGCGATCGACGGCGGCATTCTCCGGCCTTTCGTTCCTCGTTCGAGCGGCGAGTGGAAAGGTGCCCCGGGCGGTACCCGCCGCGCGCGGCGGTCGGGCCGCCCGGGGAGTGCGGAAAGATGTGTTTCGTTCGATGTACGACCGGGTCGCGCAACTGATGGGCCAGCTGGTGAAGCAGATCTACCCGGCAATGGCCGGCCTGCCGGGGCGTGGGCGTCCCGCGCTCGCGCGGGCTGACGGATCAGCGACAGCGAGCGCTCGCGCTCCGCCCGAAGTCGACGCAGCGCCGGCACGTCAGACGCGGAGGAGCGATCATATCTAACACTTTCGGTAAAAGAACATTGTCGAGTCAATAAGTAGAGAAGTGATTTACATCACAATGTTCGCTCGGAAATCCGTCCAGAGATCCAGCCAGGACGCCCGACTACAGGAAAGTGGATCAAGAAATGGGGCTGGAGTGCGTGCGACGCGAGAAGCACAGGGAATCACCCTGGCCCTTGGGGTGTCACCGACGAGCAGGGGCACCTGTGCATCGCGCGGCGATCGATGGGAAGCGATGCGACGAGAGGTGTGCCCCAGCCCCGCTCCCTGATCCACGCCCCTGTTGCCGGGCGCTCTTGCCGGAGCGGGCGCGGATGAGCCGCCCACTGGCCGAACGCCCTGTCCTCGGGCGCTCTAAATAGCAGCTCATTTTGGACAAACAACGAGCGGGCAGAGATCTCTGCGTGGACTCCCGCGGGCCCCTGCGCACGATCTCCTCAAGCGATCCGCGGTTATCGCGGGCGCGTCGCGGCTCCCCACCATCTCCATGGCGGCCAGGTCAGCGGCCTCGAGCGGACGACCAAACCCGAGTAGCACAAGTGCTATTTTGGGAGCGTGGACGAGATAGGACTGCGTGAGGTGCGGCAGAACGCAAGCGAGCTGGTGAGGCGGGCCCAGGCCGGCGAGCGACTGACCATCACGGTCTCCGGCCGACCGGCAGCCGTTCTAGGCCCGGTGGCCCCACGCGCGTGGCGGCGTTGGGACGATCTCGCCGAGGTCATCGCCCTGCCGGCCGACGCCGGCTGGCCCGCCGATCGCGAACTCGTGGACAACACCGTGACGGACCCCTGGGAAGATCGATGAACCGGGGTGTCCTCGACACAAGCGTGCTGGTGGCCACGGACGTCCTCCCGATCCCTGGTGAGCTGGCCGTCAGCGTCATCAGTATCGCCGAACTCCAGTTCGGTGTTCTCGTCGCCAAGACACCCGAGGCCCGCGCGAACCGACTCGCCAGGCTCAGCGCACTCCAACGAAGATTCGACCCTCTCCCAGTCGACGACGCCGTCGCCGACAGCTATGGACGACTGGCCGCCCGAGTGGCCGAAATCGGCCGCCAGCCACGGGCACGGACGATGGACCTGCTGATCGCGGCAACGGCGCACGCACACGGAGCCAGCGTTTATACCCGCAACGCCACCGACCTGGCCGGCCTCGAAGATCTCATTACAATAGTGACAATCTAGGAAAAGTCGCCTTCCGTATGCGACGTCGGGCATACGGGCAAGCCAGCAACCGTCGATCTCAGCCAGCCGTAACGCTCTCTCCGCTGGGAAAACGGGCAGCGCAGGCGGCGCCATCCCGCCAGACCTGGGCGACGACGACAGCATTGCTCCGCAGGCCGATATCCCGCTGCTGCGCGATCCGGAGCCGGGCAGCCATCTCCCGATCACCCCGCTCGACAGCCAGGAGCGCGCCCGCGTCGAGAACGAGCGCGCTCACGCCGCCGACTGATCAGCGTACAGGCCCAGCTCGCGCTCAGCCCGCGCCAGTTCCTCCGGTGTCAACGCCGGATTTGCCGTCTCCCACGAGTCAAGGAACTCTGCGAGCGCATCCGCACGCAGCTTCACGGCCGCCGCGCCCGCAAGCCAGGCCGACAGCCCAACGCCGGCCCGCCGGGCGGCATCCCGAACCGCGTCGCCCAGGTCGCCCTCGAATGACACGCTCATCTTGTCAACCTTCACCACCTTAGAATACCGGAGTAGCAACTACCGTGGTATGTCGTCTTGCCGTGGCTCATCGACCTCGTCAGCCAGGGCATAGCAGGTCCGGCACGCACCGCTGTCCCACTCCTGCCGGTCAAGCGTGGGTGGGCCGCGTCGGCGACCCCCTCTGCCTTTCTCAATCTGCGGGCACACGAATTTCGCCGGCCGATGCAAAAGTCACGATCGGCTCGACCCACCGCCGACCACGCATTGCCGAAACCACACCGCCCGGCTTCCAGCCCCGCGAGGGAGCTATCAGCGCCACCACGCCCCGTAGTCGATCAAATTTGATTTGCAACCTTGCCGCAGTCCTGGGGGAGAACCGCGACCTAATACATGGCCAGATCCTGTCGCATATTGACCTATATCCTCCTTTCCGAGCCACGGGCGATGAGAAATCCTCGTGGGGTGGCTACGGGCAACGCGCGAGGCGGAAGATGCGGCGTGGGCAGCGGCGGCGCATCTTCGCCGGGTGCGAGCGCCGAGCCCATGGTCCCGGGATGAGCCGGTGGCCGGTGTCGCACCAGCATTGAGATACGTGAGGTAACTGACGGCTCGCTCCCGGACATGGCGGCCTCAATGCCTGTCCCTGGCAGTTTCCGGCGGCGGGAGCACACCCGAGCGGTGGCAGGCCAGCGGGCACCGGCTCCCCATGTTGTGCCGTCGGGCCCGGGCATGCGGGAACGGATGGGGACGGTTCGCACGAACTGACGAATGGAAAACTGTATGTGCGGCATCGCAGGCTGGGTAGATTTTGACCGGGATCTGACCAGGGAATGGGCTACGGTGTCCGCCATGACCGCGACCATGGCCTTACGGGGACCCGACGACACCGGGATTTGGTTAGGTCCGCACGCGGCGTTGTGCCATCGGCGGTTGGCGGTCATCGACATTGAGGGCGGCCATCAGCCCATGGCCGCAGCGGACATGGCAGTCCTCACCTATAGCGGCGAGGTGTACAACTTCCGCGAGTTACGGACGCAGCTGGAGTCGAAGGGGCATCATTTTCGTACCCACAGCGATACCGAGGTCGTGCTACGCGGTTATCTGGAGTGGGGCGCGGGCATCGCCGAGAGGTTGAACGGCATCTACGCGTTCGCCCTGTGGGACTCCCGCAGCGAGGAACTCCTGCTTGTCCGCGACAGGATGGGTGTCAAGCCGCTCTTCTACTACCCACTACCGGGTGGCGGGCTGCTCTTCGGGTCGGAACCGAAGGCCATCCTGGCGCATCCGCGGGTCGACCGGGCGGTGGACGCCGACGGCCTGCGCGAGGTGTTCACCATCACCCAGACGCCCGAGCTGTCAATCTACAAGGGCATGCACGAACTCAGGCCCGGGCAGCTGCTGCGGTTCCGGCGGGAGGGCCTAAGCAAGTGGCGATACTGGGCGCTCCAAGCCTACGAGCACACCGACGATCTCCACACGACCATACGCGTGGTGCGCGAACTTCTCGAGGACATTGTGGAACGGCAGCTGGTGGCGGATGTGCCGTTGTGCAGTCTGTTGTCGGGTGGCCTCGACTCCAGCGCGATTACCGCACTGGCCCTCAAGCACGGGGACATCCGTTCGTTCTCGGTCGACTTCGCCGGATACGCCGACCATTTTCAGCCCGATGAGATGCGCGGTTCCCCCGACGGGCCGTTCGTACAGGACGCCGTGCGGTATCTGCGCCCCGAGCACACCGACATCTTACTCGACACCGCCGAGCTCACCGATCCGCGATTGCGCTCCAGTGTGATGCGTGCGTGGGAGTATCCGCAGCTCAGCGGGGACATGAACACGTCACTGTACATGCTGTTCCGAGCGATCCGCGGTCACTCGACCGTCGCGCTGTCCGGGGAGTCAGCCGATGAGGTGTTCGGCGGATACGCCTGGTTCCACCTGCCAGAAGTGGTGGAATCCCCAACCTTCCCCTGGCTTGTCGTCATGATGCAGAAGCAGCGTCCCGACGACCTTTTCGACCCGAGGCTGCGTAAGCAGCTCGACATTCTATCCTACGAGCGTGACAGATACCACGAGGCACTGGCAGAGGTGCCTCATGTGTCCCGGGCGAACTCCCGTGAACGGCGGATGAGGGAGATCTCCTATTTCCACCTGACCCGTTTCGTGAACATGCTGCTCGACCGCAAGGATCGACTGAGCATGGCCCATGGCCTGGAGGTTCGTGTGCCATTCTGTGACCATCGGCTGGTGGAGTACCTCTTCAACGCTCCCTGGTCGTTCAAGACCTTCGACGGGCGGGAGAAAAGCCTGCTGCGCGCCGCGGTCTCGG
Organism: Protofrankia sp. CiP3; assembly: GCF_917627345.1. Taxonomy (NCBI): domain Bacteria; kingdom Bacillati; phylum Actinomycetota; class Actinomycetes; order Frankiales; family Frankiaceae; genus Protofrankia; species Protofrankia sp. CiP3. Next base: position 28,789 of record NZ_CAKJTM010000039.1, read on the forward strand.
ATCTGTTGCCGCAGTCGATCCTGGAGAGACGCAAGAGCCCGTACCCCGCTACCCAGGACCCCGCATACGGGCTCGCTCTGCGTGGCACTCTCGCCGGACTGATCGCGGACGGGAGTGCCCCGGTGCTGCCGCTGCTGGACCAGAAGGCGGTCGAGGCGCTGCTCGCGACACCAGCCGAGGCGACGTCGAGTACCGTCACACGCGTCAGCCTGGAGATGGTGCTGGACCTGAATGCCTGGCTGGAATCCCAGGCGCTCCGCGTCGATGTGTGACGAGTCCCGTCACCCGCGCCGCAGCACGGGTGGCCACATCGCCGGTTCACCGCATGCCGCCGGACCGAGAAATTCCACCTCCAGTTTTTCCTTGCGGTCCCGCAATTCGCGCTGTTCGAGGAGCCCACACCACACACCGCCACCTGTCCGATTGGAGTGGTTTCTATATGCGTACGCATGAACTGAAGACCGGAAGGTCGTTTGGCGTCAATTTCGATCATGGAGAAGATTTCTTCCAGGCGTTGGCGGATTTCTGCCGGGAGAACGAGGTCCGGCAGGGATACATTCCGATGTTCCTCGCCGCCTTCGCCGAGACCGAGATCGCGGGAACGTGCCAGCGGGTCGAGGACCCGGCAGCGCCGGTACGTCTTCCTGTCTATCTGGAGAAGGTCGAAGCCGTTGGATCCGGCACTTTCTCCTACGCGCCCGAAAAGAACGAGACCGTGCCGCACATCCACGTCACGGTTGGTCTGAAGCAGCACTCGGCGCTGGCGTACTCGAGCCACCTCATATCCGCCAAGGTTCAGTACCTCACTGAAATGCTCGTCACCGAGGTCCTCGCGCCCGAGATGCGCCGTCCGGTGCACAGCGAGCTCTGGGACGTCCCCCTCCTCACGTTCGAAAGCTGAGTGTCGTGCCACCTGAATCCTTTCCCTTCCCGGAAGAGCCACTCGGTAAGCGTCCGCCGAGCTGCATGTGGCGCCGTGAGAACGATCCGCTGGGGCAGGTTGAACTGCCAAGTGGTGACGTCGTGCGGCTTGCGGTGCGCTTTGACGACGTCGAGGCCGTGCTCACCGATCCACGATTCAGCCGGGACCTGAGCAAGCCTGGGGCACCCCGGCTGCAGCCCGGTGCGGACATGTCCGACGACCGCGATACTCTGATCAACCTGGATCCGCCGCGGCACACACGGGTACGTCGCATTCTCAGCCGCGCGTTCTCCGCGCGCAGTGCCGAAGGATGGCGGGCGCGCATCCGGAAGATCGCGCAGGACCTCGCCGACAGCATGCTGGCAGCCTCACCGCCCGCCGATCTGATGACGGCATTCGCGGAACCGCTCCCGATTATGGTGATCGCCGAAATACTCGGAGTCGCCGACAGCGATCTCGACCAGTTCCGTTACTGGTCGGCTGTGGCGATGAGCATCGGCCCGGACAGCGTGGCCGAGCGCGAACGAGGGCGCGACGAGTTTTTCGCCTACTTGACCGCGCTCATCGAGCGCCACCGTCGTGAGCCAGGCACGGACCTGCTGGACGCCATGATCGAGGCAAGTGACGGTGACGATCGCATGAGCGGGGCGGAGCTGTGCGACGTCACCCGCTCACTCCTGCTGGCCGGATACGAGACCACCATGACAACCATCGGGCGCGGGGCGTTCACTTTGCTGCGCCACCGTGAGCAGTACGAGGAGCTCGCGGCGGACCCGAGTCTGGTCCCCATAGCGGTCGAGGAGATTCTCCGGCACGACTTTCCGGCCGACGTGGGCTTCCTCCGGCTCGCCATGGAGGATGTCGAGCTCCCGTCCGGATGTGTGCGCGCGGGCGAAGGAGTCATGCCGCTGATCTCCTCGGCGCATGGTGACTCCACGAAGTTCCAGGACCCGGACACGTTCGACATTCATCGAACAGACAACGGGCACCTGGCTTTCGGGAAGGGGCCGCACTACTGCATCGGCGCCCATCTCGCACGTGTGCAGCTGCAAGAGGGGTTCGCCGTGCTCGCCCGCACCATGCCGAATCTACGTTTGGCAGTACCCGCGGACGAGGTGATCTGGAAACCGGACATGATGACCCATTCCATTGCAAATCTCCGCGTTTCATGGTGATTCGAGGGGAAGTCCAAGGTGAATACCACAGCTGAGGATCCCGCACTGCACCGACCGGATGACCCGGCCCGGACAGCAAGGGACCTACCGTTTATCGAACGCATCGCCAGCTGGTGCGAAGAATTCCTGTGCCGACCGCATCCCGAACTCGGCCGCGGCGGCTCGGTGTGTCCCTTTGTCCCGCGTGCCCTGTCCATGAACAGGATCATTTTCGTGGTCGTGCGTACGGCGAACCGCCCGGCGGCCGAGATCGATCAGGAGATCGCCGAGTACCGGGACGTCTTCCTGCGTACGGAACCGCGATCCGGACCAGAGGCCATGGACAAGGCGATCCTGGTGATCCTGCCCGATGTGAGCGATGAGGACGCGCCTGCCATGGTGGACGAAACGCACCGCAGGTTGAAGGCGGAGTTCGTCGAATCAGGTCTCATGATTGGCAGGTTTCATCCGCGGAGTGAGCAGGGCGGGCTGCACAACCCCGCGTTCCGGCCGCTGCGCAGCCCGATTCCGCTGCTCGCCATCCGGTACATGGTCGACTCCGACCTGCCCTTCTTGAATCGCGTCGACGATCCTGTACCCGATCGCATCAAATTCCTCAAGGCATACGGGCGGCGTTTCGACGGTGCCGAAGAGTCCCGCTGGTCCGAGCGAGGCCAGGCAGCACTCAGCGAGATCCGGGTGAGTCCGGAATCAGAACAGTGACGGCCGACGTGACGCGCAGGGTCGCGATTGTGGCAGGCGGCACCCGCGGGATCGGTGCGCGGATCTCCCGACGGCTCGCCGACGACTTCGACGTGGTCGTCGGTTTCGTCCAGGACACTGCATCCGCTGACAAGCTGGTCGCTGAGATCGTCGGGACCGGGGCCGGACGAGCACTGGCGGTCCGCGGCGACATCAGCGAGCCAGACAACGTCGACCAGCTGTTCGCGGCGGCGGAGAAGGCGTACGGCGGTGTGGACATCGTGGTCAGCTGTGCGGGGGCGCACGCCGACCGGCGTGGCCCCTTGGCCGACACCGATGACGAGAGCTTCCGTCGTGTTGTGGATGTCAATTTTCGCGGCACGTTCAACATGCTGCGGGCCGCATCAGCCCGGGTGCGTCCTGGCGGACGCATCATTACCTTCTCCAGCTCGGCTGCCGCCCTGGGCGCGCCGGGGCAGGCGGTCTACAACGCGTGCAAGGTCGCGGTCGAGGTGCTGACGCGTCAGCTCGCCAAAGAGCTGGCGGGGCGGAACATCACGGCCAACGCCGTCGCTCCCGGTCCCACCGGCACTGAGCTCCTGCTGCGCGGCAGGTCCCCGGATGCCATCGAAGCTTTGGCCCGGCAGATTCCGCTCGGCAGGATTGGACGTCCGCAGGACATCGCCAAGGTGGTGGAGTTCCTCGTCGGCGAACAGGGCGGCTGGGTCAACGGGCAGGTCATTCACGCCAACGGAGGGCTCGTCTGACAACGCGCCCGGCGGAGTCCAGGCACTGGGAAACACGCTCTCTCGGAGAGGAGCACCGTCATGCCAGAAACCCGGATGTTGCCGGGAAATTGTGCTGGAGTCTTTGATGACGTCGAGGTGGTGGTCGCCGACCCGGCGGTGTTCGCATCTTTCATCGAGGATGCTGTCGGGGAGTATCGCCTTGGTCTTGAGTCGGTGGCCGCGGGTGGTTCACGCCTGCACCGACCCAACAGTTTCGGGCTGCTCGGGGGAACTGTAGAAGGCGACGCGATGATACTTCGAAGGATCGCTTTCGCCGACAATGTCCGAGCCGTTGACTCGGTGCCGATGGAGGAGTTCAGGAAGAACATCGTCCCCCAGTTCGGAAAGCAGTACGATGATGGCGAGAGGGGATTCTGGTGTGATTCGCGTCAGCTCCTGAAGGTCGTGCGTGAATTCGAGGACAACGGACTCGAGATGCTCGGGTCCGTCCATATGCATCCTGACTGGCACCGGGTGGGGCCGATGCACGAACGGGGCACGGAAAACCTGAGCGAGAATCCCAGCCGTATGGATGAGTACCTTTTCCGAAACGCCGGCTGGCCGCTTAACATCATCTGCTATCTGGAGAGCCGGGAGGATGGCGTCACGCACACGTACGGCGCGTGGCGTCCGCCCGTATCCGAGGGCCTGAAGGCCGCGAAGATGCCCATCAGGTTCTTCGCATAGGGCCATATAGCGGCGCCAGCCTAACCAAGGTGCCAGCATGTCGAATTCAGCCGAATGCGGAGGCAATATGGGAACCTATCCTGACACCATTGGTCTTGTGGTGACGCCATCCGACACGAGGTACGACAGGGCGCGCAGCATCTGGAACGAGCGTTTCGACTGTCGGCCCCAGGCTGTCGTATACCCACGGGACGCCGAAGAGACAGCAGCCGCATTATGTTATGTACGCGACCATGGCATCTCCTTCCGTATCCGTTCCGGTGGCCACAACGTCGAGGGCTTCTGCACCCTCGACGACGGTATCGTGATCGACGTGTCAAGGCTGGGGTCTGTGGCCGTGAACAACGACCGGAGCCGGGCTGTCATCGGCCCCGGTGTCCTCCTGGGCGAGGTATACGCGGTTCTGTGGTCTGTCGGCGGCACGATCCCGGCGGGAGTCTGCCCAGACATCCGGATCGGTGGCCATGTCCTCGGTGGCGGGATCGGGATGCTCGTGCGGTCACGGGGCCTGCTCATCGACAGTCTTGTCGGTCTCACCGTGGTCGATGCGCGGGGCAGGATCCTGGCGGTCGACGAGACGAACCACGCGGACCTGCTGTGGGCCTCGCGGGGCGGTGGCGGCGGGAATTTCGGGATCGTCACCTCCTATACGTTCAAAATGCGGCCTATTTCCGACGTGACGCTGTTTACGATGAAATGGGACTGGGCCGACGGCATCGCGGTACTCGACGAATGGCAGCGCTGGATCCTTCGAGCGGACGAGCGCGTGAACGTCAGGTTCAACCTGTTCCCCAGGTCTGCCGGAATGGCCATGACGACCGGGCTGTTCGAAGGCTCGGCCGACGAGCTGAAATCAATCATCAAGCCGCTGGTCGACACACATCCGCCGCGCGAGACTTCCATGCGCACCGTGCCTTACATGGACAGTGTGGGCACGTGGACTCAGCGGGTTCCGTCGATACGGGCAAAATTCGTCCCCGCGCTCGCCGCGAGACCGCTCGACTCATACGCCATGAAAATCCTCGATCGCTGGCACAGGACTGCGCCCGCCGGAGTCAGGACGGGGTTCTACGGACTCGGCGGCGCGGTACTGGGTGACGTTCCGCCGGAACATTCGGCATTCGCGCACCGAAACGCGTCCATCTGCGTGGAGTACCTCGGGCACTGGGACGATGCGGAGTCCGATCGTGAGCATCTCGACTGGCTGTGTGGAATCCGCGACGAGATGCTCCCGTTCATGACGGGCGGCGCCTACGTCAACAGCCCGGACCGCGATCTGGCCAACTGGCTGCACGCCTACTACGGGGACAGACTTCCCCGGCTGATGGATGTGAAACGTCGGTACGATCCCCATAACGTCTTCAGTTTTGAGCAAAGCATCCCGACATCCCTGACCCTGCCGGAAGCCCACGCCGCGGGACTGCCCGACGCGGTCATCGCCGAGCTGCGTTCCAGGAATTTGCTCTCAGAGCATGCTTGAGATCAGGCTTTCGATCAGTGAGCCGGAATGACGGTCTCAAACGCGCTCCCAGCCTGACGGCCGGGCCGTTGCGATGCACAAGCTGATCGATCGTCCACCTGTCACCTATTCACCTGTCGATGCCAGCGCCGCCGGCGTGGGCACGTAGGTCACCGGCACATGCGCCCGGATCCCATCGGAACCAATCACATCCCCATCTGATCAGGGAGACACCATGGACAGCCGCATCAAGACGGTTGTGATCCTCGGCGGGGGTACCGCTGGCTGGATGACCGCAGCCTACCTCGGCAAAGCGCTTCAGAACACGGTGAAGATCGTGGTTTTGGAGGCCCCGAGCATTCCACGGATCGGTGTCGGAGAAGCCACCATCCCCAACCTCCAGCGCGCTTTCTTCGACTACCTCGGTATCGCCGAGGAAGAGTGGATGCGTGAGTGTAACGCCAGTTACAAGATGGCCGTGAAGTTCATCAACTGGCGCACCCCCGGGGAGGGCAGCCCGCAACCGCGGTTCAGCTATGGCCACGTGGACGCCTTCCACCACCCGTTCGGCCTGCTGCCGTCCGCCGACCAGATCCCGCTCTCCCACTACTGGGCGGCCAAGAGGCTGCGGGGCGAGACCAACGAGCCCTATGACTACGCCTGCTTCACCGACACCGCGATCATGGACGCCAAGAAGGCCCCGCGCTGGCTCGACATGCGTCGGGCGACCACCTACGCCTGGCACTTCGACGCCCAGCTCGTCGCCAGGTTCCTGCGCAACTTCGCAGTGACCAAGCAGGCGGTCGAGCATGTCGAGGACGAGATGACCGAGGTGCTGACGGACGAGCGGGGGTTCATCACGGCGCTGCGCACCACGTCGGGGCAGCTCCTTGAGGGTGATCTGTTCATCGACTGCTCCGGGTTCCGCGGACTTTTGATCAATCAGGCGATGGGCGAGCCGTTCATCGACATGAGTGACCACCTGCTCTGCGACAGCGCGGTGGCCACAGCCGTGCCGCACGACGACGAGGTGAACGGCATCGAGCCCTACACCTCCTCGATCGCCATGCCGGCTGGATGGACGTGGAAGATCCCCATGCTGGGCAGGTTCGGCAGCGGCTACGTTTATTCCAGTAGCTTCGCCAGCCGCGACGAGGCCACCGTGGACTTCGCGCGGCTGTGGGGGCTCGACCCTGAGCAGACCACGTTCAACCACATCCGCTTCAGGGTCGGCCGCAACCGCAGGGCCTGGGTGCGCAACTGCGTCAGCGTCGGCCTGTCCTCCTGCTTCGTCGAGCCGCTGGAGTCCAGCGGCATCTACTTCATCTATGCAGCCATACACATGCTGGCCAAGCACTTCCCCGACCGGAACTTCGACAGGGTGCTCATCGACCGGTTCAATCGCGAGATCGAGGAGATGTTCGACGACACGCGGGACTTCCTCCAGGCGCACTACTTCTTCTCGCCGCGCGTGGACACGCCGTTCTGGGAGGCGAACAAGAAACTGCGGCTTGCCGACGGCATCAAGGAGAAGGTCGAGACCTATCGGGCCGGGCTGCCGGTGAACCTGCCGATCACCGATGAAGGCAACTATTATGGCAACTTCGAAGCTGAGTTCCGCAACTTCTGGACCAACGGCAGTTATTATTGCATATTTACGGGACTCGGCATGCTGCCCCGCTCCCCGCTACCCGCCCTCGCCTACAAGCCCGAGTCACTCGCCCGGGCCGAGCTGCTGTTCGCCGACATCAAGCGGAAGCAGACAGACATGGTGGGCTCACTGCCGTCCACCTACGATCTGCTACGCCAGCTGCACGGTGTCTCATGACCAGCGGGACACGCCAGCAACGCTACCGCGACCTGATGAGCGCATTTCCCACCGGTATCGCGGTGGTAACCAGCCTCGACACCGAAAAACAGCCACGGGGCATGACGTGCTCGTCGATCACTAGCGCCACCTTGGATCCACCGACTCTGCTGGTCTGCCTGCGGATCGGCAGCGCCACGCTGCAGGCGGTAACGTCCCACGGCAGCTTTACCATCAACCTTCTGCACGAGGGTGGACAGCACGCCGCGGAGGTGTTCTCGGGCCCCGACCCCGACCGCTTCGCACGGGTGACCTGGAAACAGTCGTGGTCTGGTTTGCCCTGGCTGGTCGAGGACGCATTCGCCATGGCGGAATGTCAGGTCAGCGGCATCCTGCGGGTCGGCGATCACGCTGTGGTGCTCGGGGCGGTAAACATGATCTATCAAACCACGGGTACTCCCCTGCTCTACGGCCTGCGCAGTTTCGCCGCGTGGCCGCAGCCGGTGACGAGTGATCGCCTCCCGCTCTGTGTCGAGTGACGCAATACACGCTTTCACGAACTAGCGAGCTACTAGCGAGCTACTAGCGAGCTACCGAGAAGGAGGCTCATGGCAACGAGTCATGTCCATCGCCCGGCTGCCCGAATTTGTGAACTCGACAGGTTCTCCGCCTACCGCTCCACGGACGCATCGGTGGATGACGACGAGGACATCCTGGATCTGTCGAACAACGAGCTCATGCTGCCTCCGCTGCCGGCGGTGGCGGAGTCGCTGTGTCAGAGCAACAAAAAAATCAATCTATATCCGGACCCCACCGCACGCTCCCTGCGGCACGGCCTCGCCCGATACTTCGGTGCTGATGCGGAGGAGATCACGGTCGGACCGGGCAGCGCCGGGGTACTGCAACAGCTTCTCCTTGTCCTGTGCGGCCGTCACGACGAAGTGCTCTACGCCTGGCCTGGCTTCGACGCCTATCCCCTGCTGATCGCGGTGGCGGGTGCCAGGGGCGTACCGGTTCCGCTCACCTCCACCGGCGAGCACGATCTGCCGGAACTGCTGGCAAGCGTGAATTCACGTACCCGTGCGGTCATCCTGTGTTCCCCCCACAATCCCACGGGCTGCCGCATAACCCGGCGCAATCTTCGTTGGTTCCTCGACAGCCTGCCGCCTCACGTGGTGGCTATCCTTGATCAGGCATACATGGAGTTCAGCGAGGAAGACGATCCGCGCGACCTCGACATCGTCCGCGAGTGCCCGAGAGTCGTCCTTCTGCGGACGTTTTCCAAGGCACACGGGCTCGCGGGGCTGCGTGCCGGCTACGCCTTCGCCGCATCGGACATCGCGCGCCTTGCCCGTAAGACGGTCATCCCGTTCGCTGTCACCCGCACCGCCGAGAACGCGGCGGTGGTCTCGTTGGAGCAGAAGAAAGAGCTGGCCACCAGGATTGACCTGGTGCGACGGCTGCGTACGGATCTCCACGTGGGCCTGGGCGCCTGTGGCCTCTCACCTACACCTTCGTACGGAAACTTCGTCTGGATTCCACTGGGTACGTCGTCGGAGCGTTTCGCCGCGTCGGTGTTGAAAGCGGGAGTGAAGATCAGGTCTTATCCCGAACACGGCGTGCGGATCTCAGTGGGTACCGAAAACGCCCATCGGCGTGTGCTCGATGCCGCCAGGGAATATGTTGATTTCGAGATTTCGTCTGAATCGGCGGTTTCCGCCGGGGGCGTGGCACGGTGAGATTTCGATCTCACGAGCCTGCCGGCCATTGGGGACAGGTGCGCTGGTAAGGCTCGCCGGGGAGGTAGCTACGCCACTCCACCTGAGTGAGGTTGCGCCCCGCGATACGGCAGGCGGTGGCCACCCAGCCCTCGATGCCGACGTCCCAGATCTGAACAGCTCCTCCGGAGGTGCCGGCCAGCGCGATGGTGCCGTCCGGGCTGCGCGAGAGTGAGTACGCGTCATGCGGCAGTGGCAGGGGCTCACCTATCGGCGCGAGGGTGGTGGTGTCCCACAGCTGCGCAATGCCGCGTCCGTTGACGGTACTCGTCGTCATCATGACCCGGCCGCCACGGAGGAACTCGACCCCACCAAGACTCGGCGTCGGCAGCCTGCGCCGCACGGCCCCGGTTTCGACAGCGCGGAACTCGACGACGCCGGCCGGCACCGTCCCATAGCCGACCGCCAGTGTCGTGCCGTCCGGTGAGAACACCACCGCCGGAGGGCCGACCGCGTCCAGCTCGAGCCGCTGCGACCACACCGTCCGGCCGGTGGCGGCGTCGAACAGGCTGATGGTGCGGCCTGGGACGTCCTCGGCGGCGAGCCAGCGCCCGTCGTGGCTGAAGACGAGGCGCAGCGCGTCCGGCGCGTCCCGCGCGCCCGGGGCTGGTGTGGCCGCCGTGGCCGACTGCCCCACCAGGCGGGGCCGCCGCGGGTCACCGATATCCCAGAGCAGGACCGAACCGCCGACGGCCACGGCGACCCTGCGCCCGGCCGGGCTCCACGCGACGGCGTCGGTGCGCGCTGCCGGCCCGGTGCCGGCAAGCACCGCCAGTTCGGCGCCGCCGGCCCGCTCCCACGACACGGGGAGGTGGGACTCCGGCGGGGCGGCTGTGCCATCATCGCGCCGCCCTTGGCCCCAGAGCCGGACCGTACCGTCCCGGCCCGGTGCGGCGAGCAGGGCGCCGTCCGGGCTGAACGCGGCGGGGGCCTCGACGGCGCCGCCGAGCAGCGGCCCCTCGAGGCGGCCGGTGCCCGCATCCCACAGCAGGACCCGCCGGTCGTCAATGCCCTGGGTTGCGATCTCGGTGCCGCCGGGGATGAACGCGGCCACGACGCGGCCGTCGTGGCCGTCCAGGGTCCGGCCGAGCGGTGATGTGGCGGCGTCCTGGCGCCAGATGTCGGCCTCGGCCACGCTGCTGGTGAGCAGCCGTCCGTCGGGCAGGAAGGCGACCGGGACGATCCCAGGCCGGGAGAATGTGGCGGCCAGCCGGCCCGACGGCAGGTCGAACACCCGGGTGAGATCGGTCTCCTCGTCGTTGGCGACCAGGCGCCGGCCGTCGTTGCTGATCACAGCGCCGGCGCCGGCCCTGGTGAAGCCGGTCAGCGGTGCCTGACGCAGCTGCCCGGTGTCGACGTCCCACAGCATCACATGGTCACCGAGGGCGGTTGGAAGTGTGACGCCGTCGGGGCCGAAGAAGCCGAGGCGTCCGGGCAGCTCCCGCAGGAACTGTCCGGTATGAGCGTCCCACACCCGCGTCGATGAGCCACCGGTCCCTACCCCGGCGAGCCGGCTCCCGTCCGCGTTGATCACGACAAGCGGGATATCGCCGGGTTTCATCGGGACCTGCAGCGGTGGCCCGACCTGTCGGGGCGCGTCGGGAACAGAGCGGTCCCACAGGACGATCCGCCCGCTGTTGTCGACCGCGAACAGCCGGGACGGGTTGTCCGGGTCGAACTGCCCGTAGGCGAGGCCGTCCCCGGCCCGGATGGGTGCCCCGACCTGTTCGCCGCGCATGACGTCCCAGACGACGATGGTCCCGTCGTTCCCGCCGACAGCGAGCATCGTGGCGTCCGCACTAAAGACGGCGAGCTGGCGACCGGTGGGCCAGTGCAGCGTGCGCTGGACTCGGCCGGCGGTCAGGTCCCACACGGTGACCGTGCCGTCTCGCCCCGGGACGGCGAGCAGCCGCCCGTCCCGACTCACCGACGGGGGCACGATCGGCAGCAGGCCGGGGGCGCCGAACCGGATGATCTGATCGAGGTTGGCCGGGGTGTGGACGAGCGCGGTCACCAGACCGCCTTCGGTGTCCCGGGAGGGGGCGAGCCGGTAGCCCTCCACGCCGAGCAGCAGCGCCAGGTCGACCTGGTCGGTGTCAAGGCCGGCGGCCAGCGTCGCCAGCCGGCTGCCCTGCGCCGACCGGGTGGCCCCGCGGGCCATCTGTGCCTGCTGGTTGGCCGCGCCGCGCTGCATGACCGCCACGCCGACGCTGGTCAACGCGATCACCAGCAGCCCGGCCAGCACGGCGGCCAGCACCCGCAGCCGCCGGGCGCTGCGCCGGGCGTGGTGCAGCGCGCGTTCCTGTACGGCGGCGGAGGCGTCCAGGAAGGCGCGCTCCAACAGGTTGGCGTCCCCGAGGTGGGCGGCCGCCCACTCCTGGGCAGCGTCGAGACGGGCGCCGCGGTAGAGGTCGGCCGGGTCGCGGCCGGCCGCGGCCCAGGCAGCGGCGGCCTCGGTGAGGTGGCGGTGCACCCGCCGGCCGTCGCGGTCGGCTTCCAGCCAGGCCCGCAGCCGGGGCCACTCCCGCAGCAGCGCCTCATGGGCAACCTCCACCGTGTCACCGTCAGCGGTGACCAGCCGCCGCTCGACCAGGGCGGCGAGCACGGCATCCTCTGGCCCACCGCCGGCCAGCTCGGCCCGCGGCGCCCGGCGGCGCAGGTCATCGGCGGCGCCCTCGCCGGGGGTAGCGAGCCGGAGAAACACCTTCCGGGCAGTCGCCTGGCCCTCGGTGTCCAGTGAGTCGTAGACGCCGTCGGCGAGTCGGGTGATCGCCCCTGCCATGCCACCGGCTTCGCGGTAGGCCGCGGTGCGCAGCACTCGGCCGTCGCGGCGCTCCCAGGTGGCGAGCAACGCGGTTGGACAGCAACGGCAGCGCCCCCGGCTCGTGGCGGACGTCGGCCAGGACCGTGTCGGTGAACCCCTCCTCGAGTTCGAGTCCGGCGACGTGGGCGGGTTCGGAGATCGCCCGCCGTAGCTCGCTTATCGTCATCGGGCCGATAAGTACATGGTTGCCACCGATGAGGTGGGCGAGCGCCGGGTGGCGGGCGAAGTGGCCGTAGTAGTCGGCGCGGACCGTGAGGACGGCGCGCAGGCGCCCGTCGCCCCGCTCGAGCGCACCGGCCAACACGTCGATGAACTCCTCCCGGCTCTCCCGCGCCCAGGTGGTGAACGCCTCCTCGAACTGGTCCAGAACGAGGAGCTCGTTCCCACCGCTATCGACATCGATTGCGGCCGGGTCGACCGTGCCGGCTCGCAGCAGCCGGATCCGCCACCGCTCGCTGCCGGGTAGCACGCCCGAACGCAGCGCTGGCACCAGCCCAGCCCGCACCAGCGACGACTTCCCGCCGCCCGACGGGCCCACCACCGTCAGCAGCGGCGCGGCCACGCAGCGGGCCACCAGCTGGGCCACCAGCCGTTCCCGGCCGAAGAAGTACGGGGCGTCGGACTCCTCGAAACGTGCCAGCCCCTTGTACGGGCAGAGGACGGCATCCCTCCCGCCGGCCAGGTCGGCGGCCCTCTCCGGTGCGGTGGAGCCATCAGGTGCCGCGGCGCGGCGGCGGATCCTCGCTCGCTGCAGGTAGAGGACGTCGGCGACCATCGCGTGCTCGGCCGCGCCCAGTGCCCGCCGCCCGCTGACCACCCACGCCGCGCTCCGGCCGACCCGCTCCCCGCCCCGGGTATCCGCCCAGCCGGCCGCATGCTCGTGTACCCGCGCGGGGACGCCGCCGGAGGAGGCGGCCACCGCTTCGGCTGCCTCCGCGAGTTCCTCGTCAGCCACATAGCCGGCCACAATTGTCCTGACCTGCTCCACCCCGAGTGGACCGAGCCGCAGTACCTCCTGAGAGCCGGCTTCGGCCGCACCGGACGGGCGGCCCGTCTCCTTTTCTTCCGTCCGGTCGCCGTCGGCGGACCCGTCGGCGACTGCGACGACGACGACAAGTACCGATAGCCGCATGACTGCGACCGCCAGCCGCCGCAACTCATCTGGGTCCGCCCCCGCCCCCGGCGGGTCGTCGAGGACGACCAACACCGGATGCTCCGCCGTGGTCCCCACGAGCATCTGGGCGTCCACCGGGCCGAGGAGGACCGCGGCGCCCCGGCTGCCCACCCGGCGTGCGAACTCTGCCACCAGCCGGCTGGCGCCCATCCCCGGCGCGCCCTCGACGACCACGACCCCGCCCGAGCCGTCGAGGGCACGCCCCCACGCCAGTTCAAGGTGACGCAGTTCCCCCTCCCGCCCGACCAGCGGGTTCCGGTCCGCGTCCAGTCTGGCCGGCAGCTCCTGCGGACGCACCGCGTCCGGGCGCAGGCTGGGCTGCTCGGCGAGGATGGCCGCTTCCAGCGCCCGCAGCTGCGGGCCGGGCTCCACCCCGATTTCGTCCACGCTCCGGGTCCGGGCCGCGCGGTAGGCATCCAGCGCCTCCGCCTGCCGCCCTGATTCGTACAGCGCGACTATCAGCTGGCCCCGTAACCGTTCCCGCAACGGGTACTCGGCCACCAACCGCTGCAGCTCGCTGACCAAGGCCGCGGCATGACCGAGCGCCAGTTCGCCGTCGATGCGGTCGGCCACGGCGGCGAGCCGCAGCTCCGCCAGCCGGTCCCGCTCGCTTACCACAAACTCGGCGTCGTCGAGGTTCTCGTATGCCTCCCCCCGCCATAGCCCCAGCGCACGCCGGAGGCGGGCGAGCGCGAGTTCGGGGGCACCGGCCGCCAGTGCCTGCCGCGCCTGCCCGGCGAGCTGTTCGAACACGGCCGCGTCCAGGGCCGCCGTGCCGGCCCGGAGGCTGTAGCCGGGCGGTGAGGTGATCAGGATGCGCCAGCCAGCCCGTGGGCTGTCTGGTTCCAACAGCCGGCGCAGCCGGGAAATATAGCCCTGCAGCGTCTTCTCCGCCGTCAGCGGCGGCTCCGCCCCCCACACCCCGTCCACCAGCCGCGACACCGACAGGACCCGGTTATGCTCGGACAGCAGCAAACCGAGCAGCGCCCGTTCCCGCGCGCTCCGCAGCGGCAGGAGTTCGCCGTTCCGGCGGACCTCCAGCGGCCCGAGCACCCCAAACCATAACTCGGACGAGGCGACGCCGACGCCCTTGCCGACGGACCCGTGCGGTGCCGCCGTCGATCCGTCGACGGCGGCACCCGTACCCTCTCGAGCCATATTTCGGTTACCCTTCCGCCGTCGGACCCGTCTCGAGCTGCCCGGCGACGCCTCTCAGCCGCCACTCGCAGCTCGGCTCGACCAAATTTTCGCCCCGTCGACCGTCAGCACACCGACAGTTTGAATGATCTCAAAGCTTGAATTAAGAGCGCCCGAGAA
>NZ_CAKJTM010000039.1:43571-46743 GCF_917627345.1 Protofrankia sp. CiP3
CCTCCTCCGCCTTGCCGGACCGGGCACGGATAAGCCGCTCACTGACCGAACGCCCTATCCTCGGGCGCTCTAAGGGTACAAAATTGCGATCTCCTGAATCTCGACAAAATCGACCGAAAAGCTGATATCAATCGTGTGGGATACGCACCGCCATCGGTACGAGCTAAGAGGCTCCGGCAATAGGGCGTTCGATCAGGGAGCGGCGCCCGGGCGGATGGATCGCGAGGCGGCGGAGGGAGGCGCCCTGTGTTGGGCGCCGACCGACAACAACGACGCGAGGCGCCGACCGGGCGGCGTGAGCCGGACAGTCCTATTGCCGGAGCCTCTCAATCGGGCCTACAGGCCGAGGGCGCCGGGGTCCAGCCACCCCATATCTCCCGGGCGCCAGGAGGAAGACGTCGATGCGGGGCCGTCAGCCACTCGCCACCGGCGGCCGTTCGGGTTGGCCAGCCCTTCAACCATGCCACCACCGCCATTCAACCCGCGCACAACCGTCTTCCGGAGATTGTGATCCATCGCAGGCCGTCGCAGGCCGGCCTATCACCCCCGCACCGACCGAAGGTTCCGCCCTTCCGCACATGCCACAAGGCCGATCGTGTCTTTCCTCACACCCACTCCATAGGGCTTCCCTTCATCGAAAACGGGCGGTACAGGTCGCTACCAGATGGGATTCAGCCATGCATCGTGTCGCCGTCCTCGCCTTGGACCGCGTAATCCCATTCGAGACGAGCATCCCGGTGGGGATCTTCGGCGACGCCGCCCGGCCGGACGGCACACCGCTCTACGAGGTGGCCGTCTGTACCGTTGGCGGCCATCCCATGCACGCCGCCACTGCCAACAACAGAGCCGGGGCGTTGGCGGAGGCGGACACCGTCGTGCTTCCCGCCGTCCACCCAGTCGATGCGGTCATCCCACACGGGCGGCTGCGTGACGAGATAGCCGACGCGCTCGCCCGCATCCCAGCCGGCGCACGCCTGGTCTCGATCCGCACGGCGACGTTCATTCTGGCCGCCGCGGGCCTGCTCGACGGCCGCCGGGTCACCATCCACTGGCCAGACATCGACCGCTTCCAGCGCATGTTTCCCCGCGTGAAGATGGACCCCGACATGCCCTTCATCGACGACGGCGACGTGCTCACCTCCGCCGTCTCCGGTGCCGAGCTCTATCTGCGCATGGTCCGCCGCGACCACGGCAGCGAGGTCGCCACCCGGCTGGCTCGGCGTTGGATCATGTCGCCTTGGCCCGATGGGAGGCAGACCCAGCACATCGGACACCCTGTCCCAGAACCGTGGGAGGCCAGCACCGCCGCAACCCGTGCCTGGGCGCTCGAACGCCTACAGGAACCGGTATCCCTGCCCGACCTGGCCGCCCACGCGCGGATGAGCGTCCGCACCTTCACCCGGCGGTTCCGCCAAGAGGTCGGCCTCACCCCCGGCCAGTGGCTGACCGGGCAGCGGCTGCAACGAGCTCAGCACCTGCTCGAAAGCAGCGACCTGCCGATCGACCGCGTCGCTGAGCACGCCGGCTTCGGCGCCACCGTCTCCCTGCGCCAGCACTTCCGCACCGCCTTCGGCGTTCCGCCTGCCGCCTACCGGCGTACCTTTCGCGCCCGCAACGATTGCAACGCTTGACGCCCGCGTCGGGGGCGGTCTCCAGTCGACGAAGACCGCGACTCGTGGGGGCATGAGGTAGCCGATCTAGAAAAACCCCGCCAGTCCCGGAGGGGACGGCGGGGAGGAAGCGAGATCATCTCAGGCGCCCGCCGGTCACGGCGTCAAACAGCTGGCGGGCACAGAGCACGCCGAGGACACGATCCTCCTCGAATGGGACCAGTCGCACCCAAGCGAACACTTTCTGTGGTTCCATCGCAACGATTCGTCCAAATTTCTACAGGCCCGAGGGGCCGAGGCCCGCCGCGCGGGCGGACGTTGCGGGGCCCGCGGTCCCCGTATCGTTGGATCGCAGGCGTGGCTTGCGGCCTGTGCCGGTCACCCGCGGCCCCGAGGAAGTGCGATCATGACGACGGGCGAGGCGATGCTGGCCGCTCTTGGGTTCACCTGGGACCGGTCCACGGTGCTCCGGGATATTCCACGATTCTCGGTCGAGCGCGCGGTCTGGCGGTTTCACCGATCGTTGCCAGAATACGTGTGGGACGCCGCGGTGCTCGAGGGCAACCCGTTCACCTACCCCGAGGTCCAGACACTCCTGGACGGGATCACCGTCGGCGGACGGAAAATCAGCGACGAACGTCAGATCCTGAACCT
Organism: Protofrankia sp. CiP3; assembly: GCF_917627345.1. NCBI lineage: Bacteria > Bacillati > Actinomycetota > Actinomycetes > Frankiales > Frankiaceae > Protofrankia > Protofrankia sp. CiP3. Next base: position 45,836 of record NZ_CAKJTM010000039.1, read on the forward strand.
CGCCGAGGCGGCGAGCGAACTCGCCCGGCTCGTCAGGACACACGAGTTCCGGCTGTCCAAGGAGGTCTCCGACAGGCTCCAGTTCCTGCTCGCCCGAGACGAGGCGCTGGAGCCGGGCCATTTCCGCGGCGAGGGCAGCGAGACGCTCACCCCTGGCGTCAGCCTCGGACAGCATGGCCGCTACCTACCACCCGCCACCGAGCGCGGCGGCGAGAGCCTACGCCGCGTCTTCTCCCAAGGCCTGGAATTCCTCTCCACTGAGATCGACTACGAGTTCGAACAAGCGGTCGCCTATTTTCTCTTCAGCTCTCTGCAACAGTTCTACTACGACGGCAACAAGCGCACCGCGCGGTACATGATGAATGGCCACCTCATGTCCCAGGGCATGGACGCCATCAGCGTCCCGGCCGCGCGCCGCCACGAGTTCAACGCCGCGATGGTGAACTTCTTCGTGCGCAAGGACGGCACCGGCATGTTCGGCTTTCTGGCATCCTGCCGCCTCGCCGCCGATGACGGAGTCCTGCCATCAGGTACGACCTAGATCGACTCGACACAGTGATGAGCGGGCCGGCGAGCGCCCGACCACCAGTGCCCGGTGCCCGCGGCTGGGACGACCGGGACCGATCCGCTCGGATGGTGACAGACCGCCGCAGGCCGGAAGCTCCGTGGGATACTGCCGCGGTGCACGACGGGGAACGTGACAGTACCGACACGGCGGTCGTATGCGGGGGCTGTCAACTGCCGCAGCTTGAGTATGCGGTATGATGCATGAGTGAACTTGAAGCAGTGGGCTGAGCGTGAGGGCGTGCATCACGTCACCGCGTACCGCTGGTTTCGAGAAGGCACGTTGCCGGTACCTGCCCGGCGGGTAGGTCGGTTGATCCTGGTAGAGCCGGAAGCCGTCGACC
>NZ_CAKJTM010000040.1:0-46110 GCF_917627345.1 Protofrankia sp. CiP3
GTGCACGGCAACCGCATCCGCCGGCACATCGGCTTTCCCAGCCCGGACGAGCACGACGATCACCGTCAACGCGAGCAGAATCATCGCCGCACCCCAGCTGAACGCCGTTGTGTATCCGGAGATCTGCGCCTGGGCCACATCACGCGGACTGGTGCCGTGGCTGACGAGGTAGTTCGCCACCGCCGTGGCAAACACCGTGTTCAGCAGCGCTGTGCCCAACGAGCCACCGATCTGTTGGGTGGCGTTGACCAGAGCGCTGGCGACACCCGCGTCATGAGGCTCGACACCGACGAGCGCAAGGCTCGACATCGGCACGAACACCAGCCCGAGGCCGACGCTGATGAGCAGTTCCCCGGGCAGAACATGGCTCACATAGCTGGTGTCGAGCCCGATCTGGGTCAGCACAAGCAAACCGGACGCGCTCAGCACGGTTCCGGCAACCATCGGGATCTTGGGCCCGGTACGCGGCAGGAGCTGGCTGACAAGCCCGGCGGAGACGATGATACCGCCGCTGAACGGCAGAAAGGCGAACCCGGCCCGCAGCGCGCTGTACCCGAGACTCACCTGGAAGTAGAAGGTGAGAAAAAGGAACATGGCGAACACGCCACCGCCGATGAGCAGGGACGACAGGAAGGACGCGCCTCGGTTGCGTTCCAGGGGCACCCGCAGCGGAAGCAGCGGCGCGGCGCTGCGGGTCTCGATGAGGACGAACACGACCAGCAGTACGGCGGCGGCCCCGAGAAACACGAGCGTGACCGCCGCGCCCCAGCCGTCCTGCGCCGCCTTGGTGAAGCCATAGACCAGGCTGACCAGCCCGGCGCTGACGGTTATCGCCCCGGGAATATCGTAGTGAGCCTTACCCTCCGCCTTGCTCTCCCGCACGATGGGAACAGCCGCCGCCGCGGTGGCCAACGCGATCGGCACATTGACCAGCAGGCACCACCGCCAGGACACGAATTCGGTGAGAAGGCCACCGAGGATGAGCCCGAGCGCGGCGCCGCCACCGGCGATCGCGCCGTAAACGCCGAAGGCGCGGGCCCGCTCCCTGGTCTCGGTGAACGTAACGGTGATCAGCGAAAGCGCGGCCGGCGCGAGCAGCGCTCCGAAAACTCCCTGCAACGCACGGGCGGCAAACAGGAGCCCGGCGTTCGGCGCGATACCACCGAGCGCGGATGCCAGCGCGAAGCCGAGCAGACCAACGATAAGGGCGCGCTTGCGCCCGGCGAAGTCGGCGACACGGCCGCCGAGGAGCAGCAGGCCGCCGAAGGCCAACGTGTAGGCAGTAATGATCCACTGCCTGTCCGCCGTGGAGATATGCAGATCAGACTGGGCCTTGGGCATCGCGATGTTCACAATGGACGCGTCGAGCACGACCATCAGCTGAGCCACGGCGATGATGCCGAGAGCAAGCCACCGACGGGGGTCGGGAGCGCTCCCGGGTTCCGTTCCGCTGTACTCAGGTAGACGTTCAGTAGTCGTCGTCACCGATACTCCTCGACTGCCAAAAAGGAAACAAACGGGCAATTCGTGCGCCAGTTGGCGCGATGCCGGACGCGGCGTCAGGGAATCCGGTGTCAGCGGGAGCGCCCGGGGATAGGGCGTTCGATCAGCGAGCGGCTCATCCGCGCCCATCCGGCAAGGCTGCGGAGGAAGGCGCCCTGGTGCTGGGCACCGACTGAGGGCAACGCGGCCGGGCGGGATGCGGGGAGCCGCGAGCCGGACAGTCCTGTTCTCGGGCGCTCCACGCCTCAGCACTCGCTGAGGGTCATCAGTGGCAGCAGCACATCATCGACCATATGTTCGATAAACGAATCGTCAAGAACCTCACCGGTGAAAAGCAGCCGGAAAAAGAGCAGCGCGGGCGCCAGCTCACGGAAGACGTCGGCGGCCACGGGCGAGCGCAGCTCACCCCTGCCCAGCGCGCGCTTCACGATGAGATCGCCGACCCAGCGCTTCTCTTCGATCGTCTGGGCTCGCAGCGCCGCCGCGAGGTCGGGAGACTGCCGCATGGCCAGCAGCACTCCGGCGATCAGTGCGGCATCCTGCCGGGACACGTGGTCGACCAGCTGGCGGATGGTGTCCATGAGATCGCCACGAAGACTGCCAGTGTCGACGGGGATTATGTCGTCGTCCGCGCCCCGCCTGCGAATGGCGTCAACAACCAGTTCGTCCTTGTTGGCCCAGCGCCGGTAGATCGTCGCCTTGCTCGCGCGGGCTCTGGCCGCGACGGCGACCATGCTCATCCGCTCGTAACCGACCTCGACCAGCAGCGCGAGCGCGGCGTCGAGGATGGCCTGTTCTCGCGCGTCGTCGCGGGGCCGGCCCCGCGCGGAGCCGCACGGCGGCAAGGAGAGCATCACATCATCAGGCCCCCAGCGTTCGACGTTTTTCAAAACAGTACCGTACTGTACCCGAATTCAACCAGCCATCATGGCTGCATAGTGTGGTCAAATGATGACAAAATAGCGCAAAATGTACAAAAATGAGCCCAGCTGGTAACGGAGCGAAAGGGCAGGACTCGAATGCGTCAATCCGTCGCGAGGTCTCCGGCGCCCGGCATGAGAGCGGTGGCGAGAATTTCCAGCAGTTCCTGCCCACCCAGCAGGCCCGCCGCGGCGGTGATGCGCAGATTCGGCCAGGTCCAGCCGCTTTCGTGCAGTTCGCCATGGGCGGGACGAACAGCGAGCTCCGCGGCGGCAAGCATCCCGCGGTCAAGCAGCGAGTCCCCAGCCGCAGCCAGGGCGGCGGCGCCGGCCCGGCGCATCACCTCGGCGAGCGCCGCTTCCTTGGTCAGGACAGCTGGCAGCAGATAGACCTTGCGTCCCTGGACAGACAGCCTCCACCCGTCGGCGGCAAGGTCCGCCGCGACCCCGCGGAGATCGGGGACACCGCCACGTTCATGGGCGACGAGGTACACGAACAGGCCCTCGGCGACCCGGCTGACCCGGACCCAGCCGTCGGCGGCAAGACGCTCGGCCACGGCCTGGACGTCGGCGAGCGGGCCGGCCTGCGTGTCGATCCGGGCGCGGACCAGGGCCGCCCAGTCCGCATCCGGGCGGCCGTCCACCAGCAGCTGCCCACCGTTTGTCGTGATCGCGAACTTGGGACGCACGCCAAGATCAATTCGTTCGTACTGCGCCCGGGTGCGAGTGGTGACCGGGACGAGAGTGGCCGCGGCGGCCAGCCACGCGATCAGCTTGGCCGCGCGGACGGTGCAGAAGGCGGCCGGCTGACCGTCAATATGCTCGACGGTCACCAGGGCGGGTTCACCGCCGCCCGGCGCCAGGCGGAAAGACCTCCGGCTGTAGACCAACGTCTGGTCGAGATCGCAGGCGACCAGCCAACGCGAGCCCGGCGGGGATCCGGGGGATGGCGCCAGCGGGGTTCGTGTGTCGATGCCCGAACTGTATGCCGCGGATACCCGAACGATCCACAGCATTGCGGCAAACTGCCGCCCGCATACAGCGGCAGCCCATCATGATGACAGAATGGATGCGGTCGACGACGAGCGGATGAGCCGCTCGCTGATCGAACGCCCTATCCTCGGGTGCTCTTATTGATCATCAGGATGTACAGCGGCTGACCAGTACCGATGACACTCGGCACCGCAGAGGATGAGCCGTCCGTCCACATCCGGGGAAGCCCGCCGCCGCTTTTCCACAGCTCGCCGGGTGGCGTTCCGTTCGGCGGACCGATCGGCGAGGCTCGTGGGCATGGCCCCGGACCCCGGTCAGCGCTCCTGGCAGAAAACAGCCGACCAGCAGTGTGGCGTCATCTCGATCCGCGCCGCTGTCGCGGCCGGGACGACCCGGTCAGCGATTCGATGGCGGGTCAGAGCCGGCCGATGGCAGCGGCCCCTGCCCGGGGTGCTCGTGACACGCCCCGGGCCGCTCACCCGTATGCAGTTGTTGTGGTGCGCGCTCGAGTCCATCGGCCCCGGAGCTGTGCTCGGCGGTGCCTGCGCGGCGGCTCTGGAGGGCCTGCGCGGCTTTGACGAGGAGAGCATCACCGTTCTGGTACCGCTGGGGCGACGGCCGGGGCCCCGCCCCGGCGTCGTCATTCGCCACAGCGCTCAGCTCGGCCCCGCGGACGTGTGTCCGCGGCCGTATCCGCCACGGACCCGGCTGGCCCGTTCCGTTGTCGATATGGCCGACTGGGCGACGCGGCCACAGGTTTCCCATGCCGTCCTCGCCGCCGCCGTACACCAACGCCTGACCACCGTCGCGGAACTGCGCGATGTCACCCGAGCCCGCGGGCCGATCAGACAACGGAATTTGATCACGAAAATACTGGACGACCTGGAACGTGCCCACGGATCGGTACCCATCGGATGTCAGGACGGCACGTTGAACAACGCCCGGTCAGGCCGGCCGTCGATCGGCCGGATGATCCCCACACAGGAGTACGGCAGCTCCGCCCTTTCCTCCACCGCCACTCCTTTGGCCGCACAAAGCGAGAGGATATGAGCCAGTTCCGCCAACCGGTCGGGTGCGACAACGACTTTCCAGGGCACCCGTCGCAACAGCACCCTTGTCGTCTCACCGACCCCCGGCTTGACAAGGCCGATATTCGTGATTCCATAATCCTTCGCCAGCATTTCGACCGCGCGCCAGCCGGCCCAGGTCGGGGTGCGGTCCTCCGCTTGGCGCAGCCCGCGCGCGACCGCGTCCGACGCGGCGGGAAAGGCCGCCACAACGGTGTCGACGTACCGGCGGGAATAATCCCGGTCAGCCAGGTGCCGATAGTACTTCGCCCCGTGGAAGTCAGCCGGACCGATCAGTGCCGAATTCAGCACGGTTCTGCTCACCAGGCCGCTGACCGTGGAGTTCAGACAGCTGTGCGGGATGAGGAAGTCGTCCCGGGTGCCGTAAACCGACGTGCAGTGGCCCGGATCCGAGAGCACCGCCATGGAGCTGTCCACGCCGAACTGCCCCGCCGCCGCCTGCAGAACCTTCAGGATAGCGCCTTTGCCCGTCCAGCCATCGACGAACTGGAGCGCATGGGGGGCATGGCGGTCCAGGATCCACCGCAACGCGTTCTCGTCAAGCCCCCGGTCCTTGATAATGGAGACCGAGTAGTGCGGCAGCTCGAGCCCGTGCTTCCACCGGGCCCAACGCCGCATGAGGATTCCGGCGGGCGTGCCGGCCCGCGCGAGCGACACGATAACCGGCTTGTCCTTGCTTGCAAGCACAAGCTCGGTGGCTATACCGACCGCGGTGGCGACCCGTTCCGCCGACCGCGTGAGGGCATCCTCGAAAAGAGCAAGATAGGAATCCGAGGGTTCGTACTCGACAGGCAGATCCTCAGCGTAGTGACGTCCCTTGGAGAAATCCTCCTCACGGTCTTCGGTGGGGCGCTCCAGCGGGATGTCACTGAGATCCTTCAGCAGAAAGACCACATCCGCGGGATCGTAGGACCCCGAACCCACCGTGCCCGGAATGGCTCCCAGGACCGTACCCTCGCTCAACTCGCTCCCCCTGCCACACGCCCGGTCGGCCAGGTCATCGGACGCCTGTCCGGGCCTCGAGCCGGAATCGTGACCACGGTCACCGGCGCGCACCGACGCAGCATCCCGACCATCCCGGCGACGTCGGCCTCCGCCAGCCCGCCGTTGGCGACCGAATCGACCACGACCACGATGTCGTCGTACAGGCCCGGCCGGACGTTGTAGACATGACTCATCCGGGTGGGGTCGTCCGGCGCCGGGAACGTCAGCGCGCAGCGGATCGCACAGCCTTCGGCGTCGATCGGGTAGACCGGCGAACGCGTTGTCGAGTGGTAAAGCACCGCGCCCGAGATAATTTCATCGAGCGCGGCCCCGATTCGCAACGGTGTGTACATGAGCTCTTCCGTGCCAAGCAGCAGAACGCGTCCGGACGGCTCGGTCAGCACCGCCGCAATCTCCCGGGCGACCGCCGGCACGACCGCGTCGAGCAGTGCCCGGTCCGCCTGCGACCAACCGTGGCGCGCACCGTCGGGAAGCTCGGCCGGCCAGTCAGGCCGCACGGAGCGGACCGGATGACGCCAGGTGGACGGCTCCCGCGCGGTCGCACCGACAGGGTCACCGCCATAGCGGGCCCGAAGCCGTTGCGCGCGCAGAGCTACGTCGTGCGGCACCACCAGCTCTCCGGACAGCAGCGACACCACCCGCACCGGGACACCAAGACGGTCCGCGAGCTCGTTGAACGCGCGCCGGGACTCCGGCGGCCGGGCGTCGAACAGCGTCGCCACGGTGTAGGAGGACCGCGGCGCGAAGGCGTGCAGCGCCTGAATCGTGCCCAGCGCGGTCCGGCCGGTCGAGAGCTCGTCGTCCACCAGGATCAGCGGACGCGGTGCCCGCACCAGCTCAGGATCGGTCGGCATGAGCCAGTGGAAGGTGGCATGGGAATGTGCCTCGTCGAAGTCGAGCAGGGTGGTGGCGCCGGGTACCACCCGACGAGTGGTATGCAGATAGTCACAATCCGCAATGCCGTCCGCCACCGCATGCCCAAGCGAGGTTGCCGTCTCACAGTAACCGACCACCAGTGGCCCAACCGCCATCAGCGCGCCCCCCGGCCCAGAGGAGCTCTCGCGGACCCGGGCCGCCAGCAGCTGAGCAGCCGCCAGCGATTCCCGCGGAGGCACCGGAAGATGTTTGCCGAGTACTCGGCTGACCAGCAGATGTGCCCGCAGCGGGTTGCGCCGCAACGCAAGCCCGACCAGCCCGTGCAGGCCCCTGCCCAGCGTGTCGGTTCTGATCCTGATGTCGAGCCCCAGCTCGTCCCACAGCCAGTTCGGGCCGCTCGAAGACTGCCCGAAGTGATCCGCCAGGCTCACCCGACCTCCGCCCTCACCGCTGTTGCCATCCGGGACAATCCGCGTGTCACCGGAACCTCACGACACTCCGGTCGCGGCCAGAACGTCGACGAACGTGTGGCCCTCCCGCAGGACACCGAAGGCCTGGGCCCGCCGCAGCACCCCTTGCGCCCAGATCCGATGGGGTCCCAGCTCGTTCATCTTGTTCGCGTAGCAACTCGGCCGTACCCCGCCGGCGTCCTCCGCGAGAATCGCTATGGCGTCCACGTATTCTTCGTGGCTGGCAACATGCAGCGCATGCACGGCAGGCACATGACTGGGGTGGATCACGGTTTTGCCCAGCAATCCGTTCGCCTTGTCAAGCACCACCTCGCGGATGAGCCGATCAAGATCGGCGGAGACGAGGCGCAGGCGCAGGCGAGCACCGTCCGCACTGTCATCGACAAGATCAGCTTCCTCGAATGGCGTGACTCGCAGCGCGCTCACGAACAGGCGCTCCGGCTGGGCGAAGTATTCCCATACCGGCCCGCTCACCACATGGTCGCCGCCACGGGCACACACGTTGACGATATCCGCGATGCAATCACGGACCACCGCGATGTCGTAGATGGTCAGGTCCCGATTCCGTCGCAACCCGAACAGCCCGCAAAGGTCGGTGGCGCCCAGGCGGACCGCCAGCACGACATCGGCGTGTTTGTCGACGAGCTCCCGGACCCCCGACAGCGCCGCCGCGCGGGTCTCCCTGAAAATGACCTCCGGACTTTCCAGCACGGGCATCGCCCAGAGCATCCGGCCGAGCCGCTCGGCGGCACGCGACACAGCCACCAACGCCGGTTCTCCGTTTTCAGGACCGAACTTCGGCAGGACGAATCCGGCGAACGCCGCGGCCGCGGCGGAATCAAGACGTGCGGCCAGAAGCGGTATCTGCTCCGTGTCGCGGACCCGGACGAACAACAACGGCGGCCCGCCGCCAGCGGTCGGTGGATCTTCCCCCAGGTTACGAAGAGCGGCAACTACGTTCGCCTCGGCCGCGGCGACCTCGTGGTCAGCGATGGCGTCCTCCAGGCAGAGCACCATCGACGTCACCCCGGCCGCGGCCTGCCGACGGACATCCGCGGCCAGCGTCGGCCGCGTGCCCGGGGCATAGAGGGTGGCGCCCAGCGCCGTTGCCACAAGCCGGCGGTCCCCATCCGGGAGGATCTCCTCAGGCAACCGGTGAAACAGCGCGTCCGTCCGGTCCGCGTCCAGAAAACCGAAGTGACGCACCCAGCGAACCCCCTATCATCGTCATCCTTTGTCAGGCGTCAGGCGTCAGGCTTGCCAGACGGTACATCGCCCGCCGGCCATGTGGAATGGCTGTCCGGCAACTTCCCCACCGCTGTCATCCAGCGGACGACCGCATTTCACCCAGCCGCCGGATCACATACTCAACCGGGCCCGTCACGACCTGCCGAACAGCCGCTTGTACTCAGCGGCCGACCGAGCGTTCCGCCCACCGTACATGATCGTCGAACACACATTGTCCGGCGACGAGTCGTGAAAGTAACTTTCATAGCCGATCACGTCCGCGTTCGTAATGAAACTGTCATACATCTTCCGGATGTAGAACGGGTTGTCGCCGCCAGCATCACCGCCACAAGACGTGACACCCCACTCACCCACGCCGACTTTCCGGCCGTGTGCACGAGCGAACCGAATGAGATCACAGAGACCGTTGACACTGTCACACTGACGCTGCCACGCCGCCTCGTCCCGCGCCGACGGGTAGTGATCGTAAGCGTCGATACCGACGACGTCAACGTAAGCGTCACCGGGGTAGGCGTCCCATGGATTCCCGCTCGCCGGTACCGGGGAACTGTGGGCATTGAACGTCCAGTCAATCCTGGCCTTCGGGTTTGCGGAGCGGATGGCAACGGCGATCCGACGGAAACACTCCGTGAAATTCCTGGCGTCAGCGTCCGCATGCCAGTACATGTACATCCCGTTGAACTCCCAGCCGATCCGTACGATGGAGTCAGCCCGGTTTTTGCGCGTGAGAAAGGAGCCGAATCTCCGCCAGTGCTCGTCATAAGCGCCGCGGGCGCACGCGGCGTTGCTCCCCTGCCCCTCCGGAAACGTCGGCTGGCTGATGACCAGTTTTCCCGGGAAAGCCGCGAAGTCGTCCACCGGCCAGTCGGGCTCGGATATCGGGCCCCACCCCCTGTCCCGGCTCGTAAAGACGAGCGCCACGTCGACCGGCCGGTCCCGCCACGCGCCAAAGGCCAGATAGGGCGCCAGCTCGTTCGCCAGGTGCACGCCGGACAGCCAGGGCAGGCCCGACAGCCTTCCCCGGGTATCCCAGCCAGTGACCGCTGGTGAAGTGCGATTCCGGAGCGCCGGCCCGATGGCGAGGACTCCGGCCGCGGCGGCGATGCCGAACAGTACCAGGCCTGCGGCCACCCACCGCCACCCGATCGGCAGCGACCGGGCCCGCTGGTCACCTCTTCGAGAGCTCCCACGAGAACCCGCCCGGAGGCCTTGATGATCATTGGCACGGCGCAAGCAGTTCACCTGACAATCAGGGCTTCGTCCGGCGGATGACGGAGGATCACCCCAGCGGGGGCCCTGTCACCCGGTATCCCGCCGACCGCCGCGGCCGCGGCCGCGTTCTCCGGCGAGCTCAGGAACAGGCGTACCCCCCAGGGAAGCTCCGCGCCCTCGAGCGAGACCTCGAGCGTGCGCGCGGGTGTCGCAGGCATCGCCGACACGCGCGCCAGCGGGTGCCCATCCTCGTTCGCGTGCGGTGGGGTCGTCCCCGGCCGCGCGACAAGCACCATCGCCGGCAACGGCCCGTCCGCGCTGATCTGCACGCGCAGGGTACGGCGGCGCCAGCCAGACCGGGCCAGGGTGTAGGTGACCGTCATCTCCCGGTCGTGATGGTCGTGATAGCCGTTACGCTCGTGCGGCTCGTGCGGCTCGTGTTGGGCAGCCGAGCGGGCTACAACTGCCGTACCGAGCGCGACCGCACGCAGTGTCCCGCCGGTACGCACCAGTGGATAGCAGGTGACGAAGTAGGGCGAACCGTCACGCGGCGCGGCGAGATGCCAACCTCCCTTGATCTCCAGACTGGCGTTGGTGACCTTCGCCTGGAAGGCGCTCGGATCGTCCGGCCCGGTCGGGAACTGGTCCCGGCGCCACAGGACACGGGCTTCGGTGATCCCCGGTGGCAGCTGAAAGGACAACACGATCTCCTCACCACGGTCGTCCGCACGCAGCTCCCGGATGCGCTCGACCACCAGATGCCGCACGCCGCGGCCGACCACCGCCCGGCCATCGCGCACGGCCACCGGTGTGTAGTCCAGCTCTCCGACGGCCAGGGGGTCCACCAGGTGGCCGTCCCCACTCGACCCAACCAGCCGTGCCCGCTCGGCTATGTTCGCCAGGTCGATCTCGGCGCCCTCGCCCCCGACCGGAGACGGCGACCCGGGGCCCGCCGCCGGCACGGCGTAGATCCGCACATGCGTGTCCGGCATGCTGCTCCAGCACAACGCGGTCTGCCCGTTGACGGTGGTGACCGCCAGATCACGTACCAGCGGCGGGCGTGGCGTCACCGTAATCGTGATCCCCGAACCGGCGGTCCGGGAGGGCTGCCCGTCCACATCCCGATATTCGACATACACCCAGTAGCGGTAGGTGACGCCGGCCTGGACAGCCGTGTCGACATACTGGCCGGCGCTCGCCCGGATCCGACGCATGGGGACCAACACCGGCGACGACTCGTCCACGGTCCGATCGATCGTGACTGCGTCCACGGGGCCGGCCAGCCGCCACGACAACCTCACGTCGGCACCGGCCTGCTCCGCATGCAGGCCCGCTACATCCCGCACCACCACGATACCGGGCGTACGCACCGCTACCGACCGCCGGCTGCCCACGATCGCCGTCACCTCGTGACGAACCATCACCCCAGCCGGGGCTCCGGCATCGGACAGCTCGGTGGACCGAGTCGTACCCAGGCTGCGTTCGACCGGCGCTGCTCCCCCCGGACCGCCCGCCTCCCCCACCAGCCTGACCACCCGGTAGGACACCGGTCCGAGCGCCGAGGGAGAGGCCCGCCAGCGCAGCACCACGGCACCGTCCTCGCTGCTCGCGGTCAGCTCGGTTGGCGGCGGGAGTGGCAGCGCCGCCAGCGCCGCCAGCGCCGCTCTGCTGTCAGCCACGGTCGCGAGCACCGCGGCCAGCGCGTTCTCCTGCTCAGCTGGCGGCAGCGCCCGCGCCGCGTCGACCCGGCGGCGGATGACCTCCTGGTGGGCGGTGAGCTCGGCAAGCACCTCATCCGCGGAACGCCCGTCCGGGCCGGGCACATCGGACGCCTGGGCGACGAGCCAGCGGGCTCCGTCGGCAGCGGCGTCCTCGCAGCGGGCTTCGCGGTACTCGACCAGTGCCCGCCACCCGGCGTCGGCGGCGGCCAACGCGGCCCGCAGCCGCGCGTCAAGATCCTCGGCCGCGCGGGCTGCCTGCCCACCCACCGCCACGAGCACCGAGCGCGCTTCGGCCAGCAGCTCACCGGCGTGCCTGGGATGGCCGTTCTCCAGCTCCCGACGGATCGCGGCGAGGGCATCAGCCGCCTCGCGGGCCTGGCGCAGACTGTGCCCGCAGAACCGGCACGCCGCCGCGGCGGCCTCGGTCGCCCGGCCGCACGAAGGACACGCGGTGTAGAGCTCGGCGTCGCAATAACGACAGACGCGTGAACCGTCCACCGGCTCCGGGCGGCCGCAACACGGGCAGACAACGTAGTCGACGACGGCACCGGTCGTCACCGCCGCGCCCAGGTCCCGGGCGATACCGAGCAACACGGCCTTCGCCTGTGCCGCCGAAAGCCCCCGCCCGGCCGCCAGGACCTCCCGGACCAGCCCCTCGAAAGCGGCCGGCCCCAGCTCACCATCGAGAACGACGTGTTCCTCGACCTTCGGCCGGATCTCGTCACGGGCATCGGCGATCAGCCCGGCCGTGTAGGCGGCCGGATCACCGTCGAGCAGCCTGGTGCGCACCTGCGCGAGCAGATCGGCGGTCACCGTCTTCTCACGGTCAAGCGGACGCCGCTGATTACCCTCGACAAGGAGGTCGTAAGCAGCCTGGATCCGGGCCGGCACGGAGTCGGCTGGAACACCCAGCAACGCCCACAGGGACGCGGTGCCAGCTCGATCTCCGTCGTGTAGCTGCCGCAGCTCGATCAGGCGATCACGGATCTGGCGCCGCAGCCCCGGCGCGAGTGGCTCGGCCTCATCGCCGGAACCATCCTCGATCACCTTCTCACCGGCGAGGATCGCGTCGAACTGTTCGGTGGTCACCCCGTCAGCCGACGCCAGCCGGCGCAGCCCCGCAATTCGGGACCGCGGAATCCCACCAAAACGCTCACGCACAGTGGCGAGATTGCGAGCCACCTTGGCCAGCCGTTCGGCATCCCCGCTGCGGCGCGCGGCCAGCACGCGGAGCCGGGCCTGTTCACGGCTGTGCGCGTCCAGTAGCGGCGCCTCCCACTCGGCCCTCCGCCGGACCAGTGCCGCCGCCAACGTCGCGTACCGCGCCGAGTTCCGCTGCCGCTGCAGAAACGCGATGACGCGGGCCAGGTGTGCGCGTACCTCAGCCTCGGTGTAAACGACGGCCGGGTCCAGCGCGGCCACGAAGAACGGGTCCTCAAGATCGAGATTGGACCGGCGCTGCAGCTCCGCCAGCACACGCTGGCGATAGCCGCTGCCGTCGAACACCACGCTCACCGCTCCACCTTCGTCCCCACCGCGGAGCGTATGAACCCAGCCCGGACGCGGCACCGATCTCGCCGCACCATATGTACCGGACATGTTCGCGCGCCGCCGGAGACCGCTCCAGCGACATCAGTCCCGCTGCTTGAGCAGCGTGATCTTCTTTGTCTCCTCGTCCCGCATTACCTCGCTGCCCACACCCGCGGTGACCTGCAGAACAAGCGGCCCGGTCACGCCGGGATGCGTGGCGGTGACGACGATCGTCTGGTCCGGGCGCATGAGAAAGGTGACATCTACGGGGGTGCCGCGGGGATGGCCCCCGGGAATCCCCGCGATAGCACCTTCGACGATCACCTTGTTGTCCTGGAGGATGGACGACTCAGCGCTCGTCCCCTGCTCGAACACGCGGATATCGACCTCCGTCTGATCATCGGAGATCGTGTAGAAGGTCTGGGTGACTTCGATCGGCAGCGGATCGTTGCGATGCGCAAGAAACGCCGCGACCGCCTTGCCACGGTCCTCCGCGAAGATCCCGAAACCGCGGGAGGTCACATTGGTGACCTTCGTCTTGACCAGGTCCACGACCGCGGTGGTCGCCAGCCCGAAATCACCCGCCGCGCCCGACACCGAGCGTTGGACGTCGGCCGGCGCCGCCGCGTCCAGGCTCGCTCCGGCGGCGAGCCTGCCCTGGGCGACCAGGTCGTCGAGGACGTACCGCTCCAGCTCCTTCTTCTGCCCGAACACCGCGGCCCCCTTGGCTACAGCAAGATCGGGATCGACCAGGCGCGGGGTCAGACCGAAGCTGTCCGCGATCTTGTGGGCGACCGCCGGACTCTTGCTCATGCCGCCGACGAGCAGGCAGACGTCCACCTTGTCGACCCCGCGCTCCCTGGCCCTGGCAAGCACCGATCCGGTGAGGTCGAGCGTCCGCTGCAACAAGGCGGCGGTGATCTCCTCAAAATCCGTCCGGGTCACGGTCACGCTCGCCCGCCGGCCACCGTGAACCACCAGCACGTCAACGCTGTCGCGACCGGACAAAGCCAGCTTCGCGTCCTCCGCCGAGGTCAGCAGTTCCTGTTCGTCGTAGACGTCGTCGAGCGGGTCACCGGCGTCAGGCTGCGCCTCGGTGAACTTCTGGGCCAAGAAGCGCACCAGCTCCGCGTCCCAGTCGGCACCGCCGAGCTCGTGGTCACCATCGGTGGCCACGACTGTGATCGCGTTCTTCGACAGGCGGATGACGGTGGTGTCGAAAGTGCCACCGCCGAGATCGTAAACGAGCACGGTCGTGTCCGCCACACCGTCCTGGGCGAACCCGTACGCGAAGGCTGCGGCCGTGGGCTCATTGATGATGTCCAGCACGTTCAGCCCAGCGAGCTCACCGGCGAGCTTCGTCGCCTTGCGTTCCTCGTCCCCGAAGTAGGCCGGGACGGTGATGACCACGTCCGTCACCGCGGTTCCGGTTGCCCGCCCGGCATCAGCGGCGAGCGCCTTGAGGATGAGGCTCGACACGGCTGGCGCGCTGTACTCCTCACCCTGCACGACAAACCGCCAGTCGGCCTCACCCATGTGCCGTTTGACCAGGCTCGCCACATCGTCCGGGCGAATCCGCGACTGCCGCTTCGCCTGCGTACCGACGACAAAAGTGACGCCGCCACCCGCCGATCCGTCGAACAGCACCACCGATGGCGTCGTCGGCTGCGACTCGATGTTGCGGATCACGTCAGGGCGCCCGTACTCGTCCACCTGGGCGATACACGAGTACGTCGTTCCCAGGTCGATTCCGAACACCTTTGTTCGCGCCATAAGGTCCCTCCAACAAACCGCCGCCGGGTTTCAGTGTGCCCGAAAAACCTCCACCTCGGCTGGTCGCACCACCGTCGACTCACCGCGGACGAATCCGGGCTTGAGTGTGCGGGCGATCGTCCGATCGCGGCTGGGGTCGTCGACGCCGACCCGGCGCATCCCGGTGTGCCGGGCCGGATCGAAGGGCATCCCCACCACGGCGGTATACGGGCGGACATCCGCGGCGAGGTCCATCACCTGCAACAGCTGTTTGCGCAGGATGCCCGCAACGCTTTGGCCGTCATCCGCGCCGAGGCTGGTCATCTGGTCGTGCAGCCGCATCAGCCCCCGCAGCAGGGGCGCCATCGCCTCAGCCAGCTCGCCTGCCCGGAGCCGGGTGTTCTCGGCGTGCAGGCGATCCACCAGGTCCGCATCGTGGCGCCGGAGCCTGGCCAGTTCCTCGACCCGCTGGTGGAGCTCGTCCAGCCGCACGGTTGCCGCGGCGCTCACGGCGGTGAGGCCCGCCAGGTCCGCGACGCTTGCCGGCAGCATTGAAAGATCGATATCGGCGACCGGCCCGGCGTGAGCCTCCCCGCTATCAGGATCAGAACACTCCAACGCAGCTGGCTCCAGCTGTGCCGGCTCCGGTTCTGCCGGCTCCAGCGCAACTGGCACAGCGCCCGCGCCCGACGGCCGCCGGCCGGCCGGATCTCCGGTCGCGTCGGGCTCGTCGGGCTCGTCGGTCCCAGCAGGCGGCCGCGCCTCCGCCGGCACGGTCAGCCCGGCAGGGCCAGCCCGGCGGGAGACATCCACGGCGACATCCCCGTCCATGCTCCCGTGGACGCCGTCCGCGCTCCCCTGGACGCCGTCCGCGGGCGGGCGGGCGCCCGGCGTGTCCTCTTTCAGCACGTCCCCCGCCACGGCCGCAGCGTCCTCGGCAGCCACGCTATCCTCCCGCGCGCTGCCGGCTTCGTCCATGGACGAATGGCCGCTGCCGGACGACGGCGGCTCCAACGGGTACCAGGGCGGCGCGTCGGCCACCGGCTCCTGGCGTGGCCGGAACATCGAGTACCTACCGTCATCCCCAGAAGATGGCGTCACCGAACGGGTCATGATCGCGTGTCGCCGCCTACTTGCGTCCCGGGGCCCAGTTCAGACCCCATCCATACGCTCGATCAAGATCCTGATGACCGCTGACATAACGGACCTCCCTGTTCACCACAAGGTCGTTACCGCTGGAGTTGGTCAGCAGGGCGATCGCGCACATCCTGGCGTTGCCCGCCCGCTCGTCCAGCCGTACCTCGATCGGCGCGCCGCTGGCCGGGGTCAGCGTCACCACGGCGTTCGCCTGGTCGAAGTTGGGGACACCGGAATAGATGAAGGCAAAGACCAGCAAACGGTGGATCTCCCCCACCCGGGCGAGGTTGACGAACAGGTTCTCCCCGCCGCCAGAAGCACCGGTCCGGTCGTCGGCGTCAAGCTGGATGTACGGCGGCGCCGCAAAGGATCCGAAGCTGTCACCCAACGCCTGAACCACGCCCTTACGGCCGTCGGAGAGCTCATAAAGACAAGCCAGGTCGAGGTCAATACCACTGGAGACAGCGCCGAGGACGCGCTTGAGGAAGCCGCCCCGGCCCCCGGTGGCCGCGCCTGCCTGGGTTGTCCAGTTGAGGTTGACATGTAGCCGATCACCTCCGCCCTGCTTGCTCAGGGAGACCGAAGGCGTGTTCTTGGTCAACGTCACCTTGCTCAGCGACACCCGCCCCGGGCTGGATTCCTGGCCGCCAGACCGCTTGCTGTAGTCGATAGGCATAATCCGCTCCCTTGCGGTGGTCGTGACACAAGCTTAGAGCGCCCGGCAACAGGCCTGTCCGGCTCGCGCCGCCGCCCGGACAGCGCCCTCGCGTCATCCGGCCCGGGACGCTATGAGCGGGCCGTCGCCACCTTGCCCGGCCGTTCGTCCTGGTCGCTGTCAGGTCCCCCGGCGCCGCTGGCCCGCTGCCGGTTGCGGTTGCGGTTGCGGACGGACGACGCCAACGCGATGGCGATGAACCCGACGCCGACAAGACCAGTGATGATCTCAGGAACCTCGGTCTCGATGCTGACAGCGAGGATCACCGCCAGCGCGCCGATGGCGTAGTGGGCACCGTGCTCCAGGTACACGTACTCCTGCAGGGTGCCTTTGCGGACCAGATACACGGTGAGCGAACGGATGTACATGGCGCCGATACCAAGCCCGGCCGCGATGATGAAAATCTCCTGGGTGATCGCGAAGGCACCCACCACACCGTCGAAGGAGAAGGAGGCGTCCAGCACCTCCAGATAGAGGAACAGGAAGAAGGCGGCCTTCCCGCCGGCCAGCACCACCCCGTTCGGGGCACCGGCCGACCCGGTACCCGCCTCGTCCTCGTCCTCCTCCGAGTCCTCACCCACCCCACGCGCCTCGAAGAACTCACCGAGACCGCGCACCCCCAGGTAGGTCGCAAGCCCCGCGACACCGGCCGTCAGCACCTGCTGGGTCGCGTGATCGGCGAACACCTCAGCCACGACGAGCAACGCGACAAGCGCGACCACGACCGACAGGACGTCGAGACGGCCGGCCTTGCGCAACGGTTCCTCGAGCCAGCGCAGCCACTGGATGTCACGTTCGGGGTCGAACATGAAATCCAGAAAGATCATAAAGAGAAAGATCCCGCCGAAGGCGGCGATCGAGGGATGCGCGTCCCCCAGCCGCGCCGCGTACTCGTCCGGGTTGTTCAGCGCGAGGTCGAAGACCTCGAGCGGGCCCAGATGAGCGGTGACGGCGACGATGACGATCGGGAACAGCAGGCGCATCCCGAAGACCGCGATCAGAACGCCGACAGTCAGGAAGATCTTCTGCCAGAAATCGTTCATCCGGCGCAGGATCGTCGCGTTGATCACAGCATTGTCGAAGGACAGGCTTATCTCGAGTACAGCGAGGATGGCGACGAGCGCGGCGGTCTGCGAGCCCCCGATCACTCCCGCCAGAGCGACACCCACTACCGTAACCGTCAGTGACCAACCAAAAATGCGCAAGGTGTGCACGCGGACAGATACCTCCCCCGGACCGGGTCTGGCGCGGCGCCGGGAGCACCACCGCGCCTCGACCCCGGTCCGGAGCGTCGAGGCATCACGTCAACCGCAGGTTCAGGTGGCAGCTGTCGGGGCCGGCGAGCACGAAAGCCCCGGCGGACCCGTCGGATCACAGGGCATTCCGACAGGTCCGCCATGACGAGCTCCGGGTGGGACGGCTCCGCCCGCCACCCAGCGTCGTGATCACGTACACGTGGCCTACCCGGCCGATGAACGGCCCGACCCCAGGCATCGTAACGGCCCGAACCGGCACCGCGGTAAGATCATTCGCAGCAGGGCCAGGACTGGGAACAGGGACGGGGCCGCGCCGGAGGCAGCGGGAAGATCAGACGTTAACGCCGTAGTCCCGAGCGATGCCGGCAAGTCCGGTGGCGTAGCCCTGACCGACCGCCCGGAACTTCCACTCCGAACCGTGCCGGTAAACTTCACCAAAGACCATGGCAGTCTCGGTGGAGGCGTCCTCGGTGAGGTCGTAACGTGCGATCTCGGCGCCCCCCGCACCGTTCACGATCCTGATGAACGCGTTGCGTACCTGGCCGAAGTTCTGCTGACGCGAATCCGCATCGTAGATCGAAACCGGGAACACTACCTTGTCGATCTCTGTTGGCAGGCTGACGAGATTCACGTTAATTGCTTCGTCGTCGCCCTCCCCCTCACCAGTCAGGTTGTCGCCCTGGTGCTCAATGGCGCCGTCCGGGCTCTTGAGGTTGTTGAAGAAGACGAAGTGGCCGTCCGACAACACCCTGCCGTCGGCCCGGCACGCGATCGCGCTCGCATCAAGATCAAAATCTGCGCCCGTGGTGCTCCGCGCGTCCCAGCCAAGGCCGACGACGATGTTGGCGAGGCCCGGCGCCTCCTTGGTCAGCGAAACGTTCCCGCCCTTGCTGAGGCTGACTCCCACTGCTCCTCCTGCTGTCATTGCGATCGGGGCTGTCCTTGTGCCGCGGGTCTTCCAGCGCCCTGGTCGTCCCCCGCACCGAGCGCGACGCAGCCTACTGGACTCGATCACGCATGCTCACGGCGACATGGGGTCACCGGGGCCCGTCTTCTCCGGGACGAACGGGACCACGCGAGGGTTCCCTACCAGACAGCTGAGCACACCCGGACGCCGTGGCCCCGTCGCGCCGCCCCGCGGCCCGCCCCCGCGTGAGCATGGCCGGCGGGGGTATCTCCGACCGGAAACCGACGGTGAGCCGGTTCACCCATGGCAACAGGCCTACCCGGAACGCTCATCAACATGGAGACTTCGATCCGATGCCGACATCCTCCTCGCCCGGCGGACCGCCTCCGTATCACCAACACAACCCCACCCAGTGGCCCCACGCTGTTCACGTTGGGGTGCCACCAGCCGGTACAAAAGAGGCGGAGTATCTAGGGGTGGTTCCCCTCGATAAGGTCGCGGCGATGATCGGACGCTCAATAGGCCGGGTTGTCATCTCTGACATCAGCCCCGCCGTATCGTGTGGACAGTGGCCGTCGCGGGCGGTAGAGGGTGAGATCCTCACCGTCACCGCGACGGTGTTTCGGGATGGGCACGACCTGATCGGCGCCAACGTGGCGCTGTCAGGTCCGGATGGCCGCGGCACCCCGTTCACGAGGATGCGGTCGGTCGACGCGGGAACCGACCGCTACGAGGCCGAGGTACAGGTTGATTCAGAAGGCCTGTGGGGCTTCCGGATCGAGGCGTGGGCCGACCCCGTGGCGACCTGGCGGCATGCCGTTGAGATCAAAACGGCTGCTGGCCAGAGCCTGGACGAGCTGGCGGTCGACTTCGAAGACGGGGCCCGGCTGTTGCTCCGCGCGCTGCCGGGGGTCCCCGAAGGCCGCCGCGCGGACATCCAGCGAGCTGTCAACGCGTTACGTGATGATGCTCTCACCCACCCGCGCGAGCGGATAGCCGCGGCATGCGACCCGGCGCTGGTCGCCCTGCTTGACCGGTGCCCGCTGCGAGAGCTCGTCACCCGTTCACCGTTCTACCGGGTCTGGGTGGACCGTCCCCGAGCGCTGTTCGGGAGCTGGTACGAGTTCTTTCCGCGCTCCGAAGGGGCGAGTCTGGATCCGCCACGCTCAGGAACCTTCGCGACCGCGGCGCGGCGGTTGCCCGCCGTCGCCGCGATGGGCTTCGACGTGGTCTACCTGCCACCGATCCATCCCATCGGGGAGGTCAACCGCAAGGGCCCGGACAACACCCTCGTCGCGGGTCCCGACGATCCCGGCTCGCCCTGGGCGATCGGCAGCGAGAGCGGTGGCCACGATGCCGTCCACCCGGCGCTGGGCACGATCGAGGACTTCGACGAGTTCGTCGCCCAGACCCGGGCACTGGGTATGGAGATCGCTCTCGACCTCGCTCTGCAGTGCGCACCGGACCACCCGTGGGCGAAGCAGCACCCGGAATGGTTCACTATGAAGAGCGACGGCTCCATCGCCTATGCGGAGAATCCGCCGAAAAAATACCAGGACATCTACCCGCTCAACTTCGACAACGATCCGGTCGGGCTTTACCACGAGGTGCTTCGTGTGGTCAGGTACTGGACCTCGCACGGCGTGCGGATCTTCCGGGTCGACAATCCCCACACCAAGCCGGTCCAGTTCTGGGAGTGGCTCATAGCCGAAGTGAAGTCGACCGAACCGGACGTACTGTTCCTGTCCGAGGCGTTCACCCGGCCGCACATGATGCGGGCGCTTGCCAAGGTGGGCTTCGCCCAGTCCTACACCTACTTCACCTGGCGCAACACAAAGGCCGAGCTGGAGGCCTATGGGCGGGAACTGCTGACGACCGCGCACTACATGCGGCCAAATTTCTTCGTCAACACCCCCGACATTCTGCCGGGGTATCTACAGGACGGCGGTGAGGCAGCTTTCAAGATTCGCGCTGTGCTGGCTTCGATGCTTTCCCCGGCGTGGGGGGTCTATGCGGGGTACGAACTCTTCGAGAACATTCCCCTCCGGGCCGGCGGCGAAGACTACCTGCACTCCGAGAAATATCAGTACCGGCCTCGGGACTGGGCCGGCGCCGAAGCCGCCCGACGTTCACTGGCACCATATCTGACCATGCTGAACCGGATACGGCAGGAACATCCGGCCATGCACTGGCTGCGCAACCTCCGCTTTCACCACGCGGACGGCGACGAAATCATGGTCTTTTCCAAGCGGACTGGGCAGGCACCGGACGACGACCGTGTCCTGGTCGTCGTCAACCTTGACGCCCATAATGCCCGGGAGACGACCGTTCGTCTCGACATGCCCGCCCTCGGCCTCGAGTGGTGGGACACATTCGATATTCACGACGAGATCAGCGGGGCGAACTACAGGTGGGGGCACGAGAACTACGTCCGACTGGATCCGGCGACGGAACCAGCCCATATCTTCACCATCCGGCGCCGAGGATGAATGACAACGGCTCCCGTGCCGGCAGCGCAGCCGCTGGCGGCACGGCTTCGAGCAGCAGCGCCGAGGAGCTTTCCCGTGACCCGCTGTGGTTCAAGCGGGCGGTGTTCTACGAGGTCCTCATCCGTGGTTTTGCCGATTCCAACGGCGACGGCACCGGCGACCTTCGCGGGGTCACCGGCAAGCTCGACTATCTGAGCTGGCTCGGGGTCGACTGCCTGTGGCTGTTGCCGATCTACGACTCACCGTTGCGGGACGGCGGCTACGACATCGCCGACTATTTCCGCATCCTGCCCGAGTTCGGCGACCTCGGGGACTTCGTCACGCTGGTGGACGAGGCCCACCGGCGCGGCATCAGGATCATCGCGGACCTGGTCATGAACCACACATCCGATCAGCACCCCTGGTTCCAGTCGTCCCGCACCGACCCGGACGGCCCCTACGGCAACTTCTACGTATGGTCGGACACGGACGAGAAGTTCCCGGACGCGCGGATAATCTTCGTCGACACGGAGAAGTCGAACTGGACCTGGGACCCGGTGCGCGGGCAGTACTACTGGCACCGCTTCTTCTCCCACCAGCCCGATCTGAACTATGACAACCCGGATGTCCAGGAGGCGATGCTCGAGGTCCTCCGGTTCTGGCTGGATCTCGGGATCGATGGATTCCGCCTGGACGCGGTCCCCTACCTCTACGTACGGGAGGGGACAAACGGCGAAAACCTCCCCGATACTCATGAGTATCTGCGGCGGATCCGCAAGGAGGTGGACGCGAAATATGCCGACCGGGTCCTGCTGGCCGAGGCGAACCAGTGGCCCTCGGACGTGGTCGAGTACTTCGGTAACGACGACGAGTGCCACATGGCATTCCACTTCCCATTGATGCCGCGTATCTTCATGGCAGTCCGCCGGGAATCCCGCTATCCGATTTCAGAAATCCTCGCGCAGACGCCGGAGATCCCGCCGAACTGCCAGTGGGGGATATTCCTGCGCAACCACGACGAGCTGACCCTGGAAATGGTCACCGACGAGGAACGCGACTACATGTACGCCGAGTACGCGAAGGACCCGCGTATGAAGGCGAACATCGGGATACGCCGGCGGCTCGCGCCGCTGCTGGACAACAGCCGTGACCAGATGGAGCTCTTCACCGCGCTGCTGCTGTCGCTACCGGGCTCGCCTGTCATCTACTACGGCGACGAGATCGGCATGGGCGACAACATCTACCTGGGCGACCGCGACGGTGTCCGGACTCCGATGCAGTGGTCACCGGACCGCAACGCCGGTTTTTCGACCGGCGATCCGGCCCGGCTCTACCTGCCGCCCATCATGGATCCGGTCTACGGCTACCAGGCGCTCAACGTCGAGGCCGAGCAGCGGATGCCGACGTCCTTTCTCTCCTGGACACGGCGCATGATCGAAGTGCGGAAGAGGCATCCCGTCTTCGGCCTCGGCAGCTATGAGGAGCTGCCCGCGTCCAATCCGTCCGTCTTTGCCTTTGTGCGGGAGTTCGGTGACGACCGGGTGCTGTGCGTGGCCAACCTCTCTCGTTTCGCGCAGCCAGTCGAACTTGATCTGCGCAGGTTCATCGGGCTGGTTCCCGTCGAGTTGCTGGGCGGCGTGCGCTTCCCGCCGATCGGCGAGCTGCCGTATCTGCTGACCTTGCCCGGACACGGGCATTACTGGTTCGCGCTCACCCAGCCGGGGGCATTCACCCCCTGACGGACCAGCACGTAAGGTCGACAAAATGGATGTCCGCCGGAGCTCCGGACGCGCGATCTGTTCCCTGTGCGCGGCCGGCGGCTCCGCGGGCTCTGGCCGCTCCGCGGGGGCCGGCGATGACGCACGGGAGAGCGATGATGGCGGGCGACGATTCTGACCTGGTCGGCCTGCTGACCTCCTGGCTGCCACGGCAGCGCTGGTTCGCCGGCAAGGGGCGGGCCTGGGGCGGTCTGCGCGTCATCCAGGATGTGCGGCTGTCCGCGCTGCTCCGGCATCTTGTCATCGAAGTCCGCTATGCCGATCACGGCCTGATCGATCGCTACCAGGTACCGCTGGTGACGAGACCGGACGCGCCCTACGGGCACGAGAGCTTCCTGCTCGGGAAGTCCGCGGACGGGCTGGTGTACGACGGCCTGCACGACCCGGACGGCAGCGCCGCCCTGCTGGCGTTCATCCAGGGCCGCGAGCCACACGGCGATCTCGTGCCGTACACGCTGGAGGAGCTGGCTGCCTTGCCCGCCCACGCGGTGGGGGCCGAGCAGTCCAACACCTCGATCGTCTACGGCGATGCCTACATCCTGAAGGTCTTCCGGCGCCTGTGGGCCGGGAGCAACCCGGATCTGGAGATCACCCGCATGCTCGCCGACGCCGGCAGCCCGCACGTGGCCCGTCCGGTCTCCTGGCTGGACGGCATCCTCGACGGTGTCACCACCACGTTCGCGTTCATGCAGGAATTTCTGCGTAGCGGCACCGAGGGCTGGCGGCTCGCCCTCGCCAGCGTCCGTGACCTCTACGCCGAAGCGGACCTGCACGCCGACGAGGTCGGCGGTGACTTCGCCGCCGAGTCCGAACGGCTCGGCGCCGCCACCGCGCAGGTACACAGCCTGCTCGCGGAAACGCTGCCCAGCGCGGTCAGCGACGCCGGGAGCGTCCGGGCGGAAGCGGCACGCATGCACAGCCGGTTGGACAGCGCGATCGACGCCGTGGCGGAACTACGATCTTTTGAAGCCGGGCTGCGCAGGTCGTTCGACGAACTCGCCCATCGCGGGCGCTCGGTCAACCTGCAACGTATTCACGGGGACTACCATCTGGGCCAGGTCCTGCGGGTTGACTCGGGGTGGGTGCTGTTCGACTTCGAGGGAGAACCAGCACGTCCGGTTGCCGACCGCACAGCGCTGCAGCCCGTTCATCGTGATATCGCCGGTATGCTCCGGTCGTTCGACTATGCGGCCCAGTCGATGCTGCTGGAACGGGAGGGCGAGTCCGCGCTGAGCTACCGCGCGCAGGAATGGGCAACGCGTAACCGTGACGCCTTCTGCGCCGGGTACGCCGGCAGCGGCGGGTACGACCCGCGTGAGGATGCCGTTCTGCTGCGGGCCTTCGAGCTCGACAAGGCCGTGTACGAAGTCGTCTACGAGGCACGGCACCGGCCGTCGTGGCTGCCGATTCCGCTCAGCTCGGTCGAGCGGCTGACGGCCACGAGCGGGTGACTGCCGTTGACCAGGTGGCCGCCGCCGGACGTCGGGGCTCCTGCCGGACTGGCGAAGCCGATCCGGCAGGTCCGTCGGGGCATGCCGGCTGCCAGGCGGATACGTCGCGAGGCGGCGGAGGCAGGCGCCCTGTGCTGGGCATCGACCGACGAGCCGGGGTACCCCGTGCATCGCGCGGCGTATGGATGGGAAGCGATGATGCGAGGCGCCGCCCGGGCGGCGCGAACCGGACAGTCCTGTTGCCAGAGCCTTCTAGAGGCTCCGGCAACAGGACGTTCGATCAGGGAGCGGCGGCCGGGCGGATGGATCGCGAGGCGGCGGAGGGAGGCGCCCTGTGTTGGGCGTCGACCGACGACAACGACGCGAGGCGCCGCCTGGACGCCGCGAGCCGGACAGTCCTATTGCCGGAGCCTCTAAGGATGGCGTGTTGTCCATGATTGACACCGACGACGCGGCGGGTGGTCCTGGCCAGGACCACCCGCACGATCTTTCCGATAGCGAGTCCACCAGTACCCGCTCCCCGCGCGTCGCAACAGCTGCGCAGCAGGAGTGTCCCGTCCTGTCCCTGCTCGCCGAGAATGACGATCTTGACCGGCTCGTGAGCGGCGCGCATCATGATCCGCACAGTATCCTCGGCGCCCATCCCCGTGGCGACTATACGATCGTGCGGGCGCTGCGGCCGGACGCGGTGAGCGTCGTCGTCCTCACCGAAGGTGAACGCTACGAATGTGCCCGGCTGCACAGCGGCGGGGTGTTCGCCGTGGCGCTGCCTACCGGCACAGTCCCCGACTACCGCCTCGAGGTCGGCTACTGCGACGCCACCCACGTCGTCGACGATCCCTACCGCTACCTGCCGACGCTCGGGGAGATGGACCGCCATCTCATCGGTGAGGGCCGCCACGAGCAGCTCTGGAAGGCACTCGGCGCGCGGGTACGGTGCTACCCGGGCGCGGCCGGTGAGATCAACGGAGTCGGTTTCGCCGTGTGGGCGCCGAACGCGCGGGGCGTCCGGGTCGTGGGTGACTTCGACTTCTGGGACGGCCGCGCCTACCCGATGCGCTCGCTGGGGGCGGCAGGCGTGTGGGAGCTGTTCGTGCCCGGTATCGGCGGCGGCTGCCGCTACAAGTACGAGATCCTCGGTTTCGACGGTGTCTGGCGGCAGAAGGCCGATCCCCTCGCGCTGCACACCGAGAACCCACCGGCCACGGCGAGCATCGTCTTCGAGTCCGACTACACCTGGGGCGATCAGGCATGGCTCACGCGCCGCCGCGAGACCCCGTGGCACGCCGCGCCGATGTCAGTCTACGAGGTGCACCTGGGGTCGTGGCGCAAGGGACTGTCCTACCGGGAACTCGCCGACGAGCTCGTGGGCCACGTGCGGGAGCTGGGGTTCACCCACGTCGAGCTGCTCCCGGTCGCTGAGCATCCCTTCGGCGGCTCGTGGGGCTACCAGGTGTCCGCCTACTATGCTCCGACGTCGCGCTTCGGTGACCCCGACGACTTCCGCCATCTCGTCGACCAGCTGCACCAGGCCGGCATCGGCGTCATCATGGACTGGGTTCCCGCGCACTTCCCCCGCGACGTCTGGGCGCTGGGCCGCTTCGACGGCACACCGCTGTACGAGCATCCCGATCCGCGGCGCGGCGAACAGCCCGACTGGGGAACCTACGTCTTCGACTTCGGGCGGCCCGAGGTACGCAACTTCCTGGTCGCGAACGCCGTGTACTGGTTCGAGGAATTCCACATAGACGGGCTGCGGGTCGACGCTGTCGCGTCCATGCTCTACCTCGACTACTCCAGGCCCGCCGACGGCTGGGTGGCCAATATCTACGGTGGCCGGGAGAATCTGGAAGCCGTGTCCTTCCTCCAGGAGACCAACGCCACGGTCTACCGGCGTGTCCCGGGCGCAGTCATGATTGCCGAGGAGTCGACGGCCTGGCCCGGTGTCACCCGGCCGACCCATCTCGGTGGCCTGGGTTTCGGCTTCAAATGGAACATGGGCTGGATGCACGACACGCTGGACTACCTTTCGCGGGCACCGGTGTTCCGTGCCTACCACCATCACCAGATGACCTTCTCCATGATGTACGCCTACTCGGAGAACTTCGTCCTGCCGCTCAGCCATGACGAGGTGGTGCACGGGAAGGGCTCCCTGCTCCAGAAGATGCCCGGTGACCGCTGGCAGCAGCTTGCCAGCCTGCGTGCGCTCTACGGGTACATGTGGGCGCACCCGGGCAAGCAGCTGCTGTTCATGGGTGGCGAGTTCGCCCAGGAGGCCGAGTGGTCGGAGGCGCGCTCGCTGGGCTGGTGGCACCTTGATGACGCCTGTCACCGCGGCGTGTCCACGCTGGTGACCGATCTCAACCGGATCTACCGTGCCACACCCGCCCTGTGGGAACGGGACACCTCTCCTGAGGGGTTCTCCTGGATCGACGCCAACGACGCCGAGAACAACGTGTTCTCATTCCTCCGCTGGGCTGGCGGCGGCTCGACATCCGCCGGCCGGCCGGCCGGTACGGTGCTCGCCTGCGTCACGAACTTCGCGGGTGTGCCGCATTCCAGCTACCAGCTCGGCCTGCCGTTCACCGGCCGCTGGCGCGAGGTCCTCAACACCGACGCCACCGACTACGTGGGCAGCGGTCTGGGGAACCTGGGCTCGGTGGTCGCCATCGATGCCGCCCATCATGGCCAGCCCGCATCCGTGCGGTTGACCCTGCCCGCGCTGGCCACCCTCTGGCTGGCCTACGAGTGCGACGGCCAGAACGGCCAGAACGGCCAGAGCTGACCGGGGAGAAGCGACCGGCCGGGTACGGACAGCTCCGCCACGCCACCCAACGCGGCGGAGCTGTCACAAATGGCAGGCGGAAGCTGGCAACGCCCACATCCTCAATGATCAGAAGAGGGCGGCTGACAGCGCGCGGCGCGCGGGCACGACGGCCGGCTCGGAATCGCCCAGTGCCTCGAACAGGCTGACCAGATGTGCTCGCGCACGTTCCCGCTCGTCGCCCACGGTCCGCCGGACAACGCCGACAAGCCGGGTCAGGCCCGTTTCGACCTCGCCCTTCGCAACCAGGACGTCGGCCAGCATGATGGCCGCCTCGACATCGTCGGGGTCAGCCGACAGCCGGGCGCGCAACCCGGTGACGTCGATCGTGGCCACCCGCTGGAAAAGCCCGACCCGGGCGAGCCCGAGCGTCGCATCCGCGTCGCCGGGGGCCTCGGCCAGCCGGCTGCGGTAGGCGTCGGCCGCGGCGTCGAGATCGCCCTTGGCCAGCGCCTCCTCAGCGGCGCTGTGGTGCGCGTCCGCTGCGGCCTCCGCCGGCCCGCCCGCCAGGCCCGCGGCCGCCTCGTCGACAAGTGCCAGCAGCTGGTCAAGCCACGCCCGGACCTCGGGCTCGGGAACCGCGCCGGTGAACTCACCGATGATCCGGCCACCGACGACCGCCTTGACCGCGGGGATCCCCTGGACGCCGGCGGCCTGGGCAAGCTGCGGGTTCGCGTCCACATCGACCTTCGCGAGCACCCAGCGCCCGCCGTCGGCCTCGGCCAGCCGCTCGAGTACGGGGCTGAGCTGCTTGCACGGGCCGCACCACGCCGCCCAGAAATCGACCACCACCGGGGTCTGCAAAGACCGTTGCAGGACCTCGGTCTCGAACGTCGCCTCGGTGACGTCCAGGACGACGGGCTGCCCCGCGGACCCGGCGCGGGCCGGGCCGGGCCGGGTGCTCGCGGCGCCCGCCGAGGATCGCGACGGCGCGGGTTTGGGGTCGAGCGGGACCGCGCCGGCAAAGCGGAGACTGGCGAGCTCGCTGGGAAGCCGTGGATCCCCGGCCGCTGCGTTTCTCGACCCCGGCGGTACTGATCGTGACGAACGGGACCCAGGTGACATGGTTGACCTCCGTGGCATGGCTCCATCGTTGCATCTGAACAGCGAAACCGGACATGGCCTACGTGGCAGGCGCCTACGATGCGTGCATGTCGTGATCCCAGTAGACCCGGGCACGCCGGACCGGCTCCACCGATCAGGCAAGAACCCTGGGACAGATAGTCATGTTCCCCGCCGCCCGCCCGGAGCCCCTGGGGGACGCGGGAGACCCGTCGGGGCATCGGCGGGGCCAGGCTCGGCCAGCCGCTGCTCGATCGAAGCGACCTTCGCCCGCAGCGCGTCCGTGACCCCGGGACGGATGTCGGCCTTGAGCACGAGGCTGACCCGGCCGGATCCGGCGGCAACCGCGTCCACCGCTCGTCGCACGACAGGCATGACCTCCTCCCACTCCCCCTCGACCGTGGTGAACATCGCGGTCGTCTCGTTGGGCAGGCCACTGGCACGCACTACCCGCACGGCTTCGGCGACCAGGCCGCCGACATCCTCACCCGTCCCGATCGGTGTCACGCTGAACGCCACAAGCATGGCTCACACCTACCACGCGGCCCGCGGGGGCCAGTCGCCCGGGTGCGTTGGGCACGCCACGAAAACCATGATCTCCCACTGGCCACTCCGCCAGAAAAATGCTACGGTCCGCGACATCATAAATCCACGGACGGCACAACCGAGGCTTCAACCAAACCCGGGACAACGCTCCCTGACGGCACGCCCTACCATTGCCCGCCGTGGAGTGGAAAACACGGGGCGACGAGGCATAGGTGGTTCCACGGACCCTCCTCGACGCGCTGACCAGCCTGGTGGTGGTGGTCGGTGCGGACGGTCGTGTGCTCGATGCCGGCGCCGCGGCCAGAACCTTTCTCGGTGAACGACTGGCCGGCGCGGAGCCGGTCCACCTCAAAGACCTGGCCGATCTGGTCGAGCCCTCGTCACAGGTCCGGCTGCGCGACGTCGTGCCGCGGGCGCTGGCCCGCGCCGGGCAGTGGCGCGGAAGCGTCGACCTCGTTGACGCCGCGGGCAACGTGGCGCCGTATCTGGTGTCGGTACGGGTCGACCCGTCCGGCGCAATAGTGATCGTCGCGAATGACACCGAGGACATCCGTGCCCGGGAGGCGGCCGAACGGGAGTCCCGGGCCACAGACGAGTTCATCGCACGGCTCGGCCACGAACTGCGCACCCCGCTCAACGCGGTGCTGGGCTTCGCCCAGCTGCTGGAGCTCGAACCACTGCCAGCGGAGCTGCACGAGGACGTGGAGCGCATCATCACCGGCGGCAGGCACATGCAGGCCCTCATCGACGACGTACTGGATCTGGCCCGGCTGCGGGCCGGGCGCGGGGACATCAACAAGGGGCCCGTCAACGTCCTGGAAATCGTCCAGGGCGTCGTCGAGCTGGTCGAACCGCTCGCGGAACAACGCGGCATCCGCCGTGTCATCTCGCCAGCCGAGCCGCTGGTCGCCGACGCTGACCGCCGCAGGCTGTGGCAGGTCCTGCTCAACCTGGTCGGCAACGCGTTGAAGTACGGGCGGGAGGGCGGCACCCTGCGGGTGGGTATCGTTCCCGTCACCGGAGCCCGGGTCCGGATCGAGGTCGAGGACGACGGCAACGGCCTCCCGCCCGAAGCCATGGACCGGTTGTTCCGGCCGTTTGAGCGCCTCGGAGCCGAACGAACCGGCGTCGAGGGCAGTGGACTGGGCCTTGCGCTGTCACACGCGCTGGTAACCGCGATGGGTGGTGTCCTGACCGCGGCAAGCCGTTTCGGGGTGGGCAGCGTCTTCGCGGTCGTTCTGGACACCATCGACGTCCGCTTCGACAGCGATGACGACTTCGACGGATACGAATACGGGCGGCACGGGCACGGGCACGACGATTACGACGGATTCGCTCCGGTGCCGGCCGTCCCGGCCGCACGAGCGGGCTCGGCGTCGCGGCCCGCCGGCCATCTCCGCGTCGTGCACATCAGCGGTGATCCCGCGACCAGAACAATGGTCACCCATGTACTGCGCAACTCCCTCGGCGCGGACACCGTCACGGTGCCGCGGGCCGCTCTCGCCCTCGACGCCGTCCGGCGGGCCCGGCCGGCGCTGGTGCTGCTGGACAGGGAGCTACCGGACAGCAGCGCCGAAGACCTGCTCAGAACGCTCGCGGCGGACCCTCGGGCGGGACGGATACCCGCGGTCGTGCTCACCATGGACGACGACCCACGGGAGCTCGTGCGGCTACGGCAGGCTGGCGCCGTGGCCGTGGTGGGAGCGCCCCTGGACGTCGCCGCGATAATCGCCGCGGCTGGTCACCTCACCGCCGCGGACCCGGCGCGCTGAGCCCTCAGCCCGTTCCCAGGGCGGCGACGACCCGGTCGGCGGCCGTGTAGGGATCTATCCGGCCAGCGGTGACCTGCGCGGCGAGGCCATCGATCAGGTCGCCGCCGCGCAGGTCACCCATGCGCCGCCGAAGCGCGGTGAGCGCGATCTGCTCGATCTCGTCAGCGGCCCGCCGCCGGCGGCGGGCATCAAGGACGCCGTGTCCGACCATCCAGGCACGATGATCAGCGATCGCCGCCACCACCTCGGCGATGCCCTCTCCGCGTGCGGCCACGGTCTTGCGGACCGGCGGCCGCCACTCCTGCCCGGAGGCCGCCGGTCCGGTAAGCGCAATCATGTTCTTGAGCTCACGGTACGTGTGTTCCGCGCCGTCGCGGTCAGCCTTGTTGACCACGAGGATGTCGGCGATCTCAAGGATGCCGGCCTTCGCGGCCTGGACGCCGTCACCCATCCCCGGCGCCAGCAGCACCAGCGTGCAGTCGGCCAGCGACGCGATGTCGACCTCGGCCTGGCCCACCCCCACCGTCTCGACGAGCACCACGTCGAAACCAGCCGCGTCGAGCACCCGCAACGCCTGTGGAGCCGCCCAGGACAGCCCGCCCAGCTGCCCACGTGAGGCCAGTGACCGGATGTAGACCCCCGGATCGGTGGCATGCTCCTGCATCCGCACCCGGTCGCCGAGCAGCGCGCCACCGGTGAACGGCGACGACGGGTCGATGGCCAGCACGCCGACCCGCAGGCCGCGCGCTCGAAACGCGGCCACGAGCGCGGACGTCGAGGTCGACTTGCCCACCCCGGGGGAGCCGGTAAGGCCGATCACCTGTGCGTGGCCGGCTCGTGGCGCGAGCAGGGCCATGATTTCCCGGAGCTGCCCGGCCGCATCCTCGACCAACGAGATCAACCGCGCGACCGCCCGCGGATTACCGGCGGCCGCCGCATCCACCAGATCGGCGGCGGAGGCGGTACGCGGCCGGGCCGGGGCCGGGACCGCTGGCGCCGAAGCCGGGATCACGCCGGGACGCGCAGGATGAGGGCATCTCCCTGACCACCGCCGCCGCACAGTCCGGCGGCGCCGGTACCGCCGCCGCGGCGACGCAGCTCAAGGGCGAGCGTGAGGGCGATCCGGGTACCGGACATGCCGACCGGATGGCCGAGGGCGATCGCGCCACCGTTGACGTTGGTGATCTCCGGGCCAATACCAAGATCGCGCATGGCCTGGATGCCCACCGCGGCGAACGCTTCGTTGATCTCATAAAGATCTACATCCGCGGGGGTCAGGCCCTCCTTGCGCAGCGCCGCCGAGATCGCGTTGGCCGGCTGCACCTGCAGCGAGGTGTCCGGGCCGGCGACGAAGCCGTGGTGGCCGACCTCGGCGAGCACCGGCAGCCCGAGCTCGGCGGCCTTCGCCCGGCTCATGACGACGACCGCCGCCGCGCCGTCAGAGATCTGTGACGCCGAACCGGCCGTGATCGTGCCGTCGGCGGCGAAGGCGGGACGCAGTTTCGCCAGGGACTCGGAGGTGGTGTCACCGCGGACCCCCTCGTCCTGGCCGACGGACACCGGATCGCCGCGCCGCTGCGGTACCTCGACCGGGACGACCTCGTCATCGAACAGGCCGTTCTTGATGGCGGCGGCGGCCCGCTGGTGCGAGCGGGCGGCGAACTCGTCCTGCTCGGCCCGGCCGATCCCCAGCCCCGCATTGTACCGCTCGGTGCCCAGCCCCATCACCACCTGATCGAACGCGCAGAACAGAGCGTCGTGGGCGGTGGCGTCCACCAGTTCGGCGTTGCCGTAACGGACGCCCTCGCGCAGGGACGACAACAGGTGCGGCGCGCGTGTCATCGACTCCATGCCACCGGCGACGACGACGTCGAACTCGCCGCTCGCGATGTAGGTGTCGGCCAGCGCGATCGCGTCCAGACCGGAGAGGCAGACCTTGTTCACCGTGATCGCGGGCACGCTCATCGGGACTCCGCCCCGGACCGCGGCCTGCCGAGCGGTGATCTGGCCCTGGCCAGCCTGGATCACGTGACCCATGATCACATAATTGACCTGCTCGCCGCCAATGCCCGCGCGCGCCAGGGCGGCTTTGATCGCGAGCCCGCCGAGCTCGACGGCGGAGAAGGTCTTCAGAGCGCCGGACAGCTTGCCGATCGGAGTCCGCGCGCCGGCCACGATGACGGAACCAGGCATGGATGGCCTCCCGGGAGACGACTGCGTGTTCTGCAACAATAACGTGATCTTGCTTCAGATGCCCCCCGCGCGGCGCGGTGCGGGTATGGCAGCATCGCGGCATACCCGCGAGACATACCCGCGAGAGGGGAGCCGAGCCCGCGATGTTCACAAGAATCGATCATGTCGGCATTGCCGTCCGGGATCTGGACAAGGCCATCACGTGGTACGAGACGACCTTCGGGCTCACGGTGACCGCCGCGGAGACCAACGAGGAGCAGGGCGTCCGTGAGGCCATGCTCCTCGTGGCCGACGCCGCCCCGGGTGGCTCGTACGTGCAGCTGCTCGAGCCGATCCGGGCGGACTCCCCGGTCGGGAAGTTCCTCGCCCGCAACGGCGAGGGCGTCCACCACATCGGCTACGGCGTCGACGACGTCGAGAACGCCCTGGCCGCCATCGCCGAGCAGGGCGTCCGCCTGGTCGACAAGCGACCGAGACACGGTTCGATGGGCGCGAGCATCGCGTTCCTGCATCCGAAGGACACCGGCGGTGTCCTCACCGAACTGGTGCAGGCTGTCAAACACTGAGCACAGCAGACACTGAGCGCGGCAAACACCGGACGGAACGGGCCATGGAGGTCATGGTCCTGGGGTCCCCGTATCTCCGCAGCGCGGAAATACGGGTCAGGCGATCCCGCAGCCGGCGGTGAAGGGCGACTGTGCCGAGGCCAGGTCCACCGTGCTGCTTGTGGGCGAGCCGAGCGCGGTGAAGCCCGTGCTTATCAGCTCCCACGTCGTCGACGTCACCTGGTAGATCCTGTCCGTGGTCCGGTCACCCGCGGCGACCACGACTTTCCCGGCCTCACAACGGAACCCGTCACCGTGGGCGCCGTTGAGGCCAGCATGCAACGGACTGTTGCTCACGATCCGCAGCTGCCCGGTCTGCGTCAGTTTGGCCACACCGAAGTTCCTGGTACTGCCGTTGCTGTCGGTCTGGACGATCAGCTCGCCATACCCATCGGCGTCGATATCGAAGACCGACACACTCAGCGGTGACGCCACCGCCGGGAACGTCACCGAGGTTGACCCGAACAGGCTGAGCGCGACCACGACCGTGGTGTCGGACACGGTCGCCGGGTCGCTCTTGCCGTCACCGTCGACATCGCCGGCCGCCGCCGGCACGGACACCGGCGGCGGGAGCGCCGGAGAATGGACGTTGCTGGGCGTTCCGCTCGGACGGCTGGTCGATGCCGCCGACGGCGTCTCCTCCCCCTGGCCGCCGGGGCTGGTGGGCACCGCAGCGGTCTCCAATCGGCTCACCGACGCCGACGGCCGCCCCGCGCCGGTCCCGACCGTCCCGCCATGGCCCGGCGGTGTCACGGACCGGCGCGACAAGGTCACGTCAGGAGTCGTCTGGGTCAGCGGAGGCCGAGCCGGCTCGACCAGAGTGGCTGAGGTGCGGGGTTCGATCACCAGGTAGACAAGGCCGATCAGACCGGCCAGCGCCAGCCCGCCGACGGTCATCATTGGCATCCGCAGACGGCGCCGACGAATGACACCGGCGCGGATCCGGTGATAGCCCGCCGGGGAGGCCTGGACCGGCTCCACCGCCTCGGTCAGGAGACGACGCAGCTCGTCGGGTTCGAGCGCGGTCACCGCAGGCCCTCCAGCTTGCTGCCGAGCGCGGTCAGCCCGCGGGACGTGTACGCCTTGACCGACCCGACGCTGCACTTCATGACCGCGGCCGCATCCGCCTCGGAAAGGTCCGCGTAGTAGCGCAGGACCACGGCCTCGCGCTGCCGCCGCGGCAGCTCCCGCAGGGCCTGCACGACCGCGGCACGCTCGACCAGGGTGTAGGCACCCTCCTCGGCGCTGGCCGCGTCCGGCATGGGCTTGGGTGCGTGCTTGAGCGCCACCAGCCGCCGCCGCAGCGTTGAACGGGCAAGGTTGACCACCGTCTGCCGCAGGTAGGCAAGCGCCTTGTCCCTGTCCTCCAGCCGCCCCCAGGCGGCGTGGACCCGAATGTAGGCGTCCTGGACAACCTCTTCGCACAGCCCGACGTCATCCAACAGGAGTGCGGCGAGGCGGACCAACGACCGGTAGTGTTCTGCGTACAGAGCGGTCAGTGCGGCGTCGGCATCCCGCGCGACCTGGCTGCGAGCGGCGTCGCTCCGCGCAGGCACGGGCCGCCACCCCTCCACTACTGTCATGGGCGCGGTCACGCCAAGTCAGACGCGCTCCTGCCCCTAATGGTTGCTCTCAGGTTGTATCGCTTCCAGCGCGGGCGCACACCCCCAACCGCGCGACTTGTAGGCATACCCGTCGGTAGCATCTGCCCGACATTGCCGGATGACGTTTGGGAGGCCAATCGTGAAGGAAATTGTCGAAGCGATTCTCGTCGGCGAGACCTCCGAGGCAGCGTTCGCCGCCCTGCCCGTACCCGAGACCTACCGGGGTGCGGTGATCCGCAAGGATGAGGTCAACCTCTTCACCGGGCTCGCGTCCAGGGACAAGGACCCTCGGCGCTCCCTGCACATCGACGAGGTCGCGACCCCTGAGCTCGGTCCGGGTGAGGCGCTGGTCGCCGTGATGGCCTCCGCGATCAACTACAACACCGTCTGGACGTCGATCTTCGAGCCGCTCCCGACGTTCGGTTTCCTGGAACGCTACGGCCGGTCCTCCCCGCTCGGCAAGCGCCATGACCTGCCCTACCACGTGGTCGGCTCCGATCTCGCCGGTGTTGTGCTGCGGACCGGCCCCGGGGTGCACATGTGGTCCCCCGGCGACGAGGTGGTCGCCCACTGCCTGTCGGTCGAGCTGGAGCGGCCGGAAGGCCACGACGACACCATGCTCGACCCCGAGCAGCGCATCTGGGGCTTCGAGACCAACTTCGGCGGGCTCGCGGAGCTTGCCCTGGTCAAGGCCAACCAGCTGATGCCGAAGCCCGCGCACCTGAGCTGGGAGGAGGCCGCCGCCCCCGGTCTGGTGAACTCCACCGCCTACCGTCAGCTGATCTCCCACAACGGCGCCAACATGAAGCAAGGCGACGTGGTGCTGATCTGGGGCGCGAGTGGCGGCCTCGGCTCCTACGCCACACAGATGGCGCTGAACGGCGGGGCGATCCCGGTCTGCGTCGTCTCCTCCCCCCAGAAAGCCGAGATCGTCCGTCGCATGGGCGCCGACCTGGTAATCGACCGGGCCGCCGAGGACTACCGATTCTGGGCCGACGAGCACACCCAGAACCCCAAGGAGTGGCAACGTCTCGGCAAGAAGATCCGCCAACTCACCGGTGGGGAGGATCCTGACATCGTCTTCGAACACCCCGGCCGGGAGACCTTCGGCGCGTCCGTCTACGTCACCCGGCGCGGCGGAACGATCGCGACCTGCGCGTCCACGAGTGGCTTCATGCACTCCTACGACAACCGCTACCTGTGGATGAACCTGAAGAAAATCGTCGGTTCGCACTTCGCGAACTACCGCGAGGCTTGGGAGGCCAACCGGCTGATCGCCAAGGGGCTCATCCACCCGACCCTGTCCCGTGTCTACCCGCTCGCCGAGACCGGCCAGGCCGCCTTCGACGTTCACCGAAACCTCCACCAGGGCAAGGTCGGGGTACTCTGCCTCGCGCCGGAGGAAGGTCTCGGTGTCCGCGACGCCGCCACCCGCGAGCGTCACCTTGCCGCGATCAACCGATTCCGCGGCGTGTAGGACCGGTCATCCCGGCATCGGGAGCGGCGAGGGTGCGGTCTGGCCCATGCCGATGGCAGACCTGCCACCGCACCTCCCGGTGGCAGGTCTGGCACTCTGATGTCCTATGAGCGAGCAGACCGATCTCATCCCGATGTCTGACGGCACGGACGCCTCGCCGGACTTCGATCTGGTTCGTCGCGGTTACGACCCACATCAGGTCAAGGCGCACGTCAACTGGCTCGTCGAACAGCTGCGCGAGGCGGAGTCGCATCGGGCGGCCGCCGAGGCCGCGGCGTCCGAGGCCGCCTCCGAAGCCGCCGCGGCACGTGATGATCTCGCAGCCAACCGGCCCGCGTGGGAGGAGTTCGGCGATCGGATCACCCAGATCCTCCAGCTCGCGGAGGAGGAGGCCGCCGCGGTACGGGCCGAGCGGACGCGGGAGGCCGAGGTCGCGCTCCAGGAGGCCGAGCGGGTACACGCCGATGCGCGGCGGACCCATGAGCGGATGGTCCAGGAAGCCGGGGCGGCCGCTCAGGCGATGATCTCAGCGGCGCAGGCCGAAGCGGAGGACATCCTCTCCGGGGCACGTACCGCCGCCGCCGCGGCCGAGGAGGAGTCCCGCCGCCGGCTGGCTGATCTCGGCCGGCAGCGGGACCAGGTGACCGCCCAGCTCGGTCAGCTGCGCGACCGGCTGGCCGCGGCCATGGCCCCACTGGACCTCGGCTCGTCCTCGTCGTCGCCAGTAGGCGGCGACGACACGGCGGCTATCCGTTCCTGAAGCGTCCACGCCGTTCATATAAGAGCGCCCGAGGATAGGGCTGTCCGGCCGGCTCCCCGCATCCCGCCCGGCCGCGTTGTCCTCAGTCGGCGCCCACCACCAGGGCGCCTTCCTCCGCCGCCTTGCCGGACCGTGCGCGGATGAGCCGCTCACTGATCGAACGCCCTATCCTCGGGCGCTCTCGTTCATACGGCTTGTACATTTCATGCGGTTTATTGCCGTATTGTCCGTACAGTCCATGTTGCTCGCTTCTGCGCCCCCGATCTCACAGACCCGGCGGGATACGCCGGTCACGACGGGTCCAGCAGGCTGTGTGCCAGTGCCTGCGATCAGCGATGTGATCGTCGCGCCAGCAGACGACGTGCGGAGTGGCTGGCAGGATCTCCTGCTCGCAGCCGGGGCAGCGGTAGTACTTGCGCGCGGCCGCGCCGCTGATCCGGCGCACAATCCAGTCCCCGTCCGCGCGTTGTTCGATCGTCTCGGCTCCGACGACGGGCAGGATGGGCGAGCTGGGCGGTCGCTCCGGCCGCGCGCGCCGCGACCGTCTGCCAGTCACCGCGGCCGCGGCGCCGACGGGCTTTGCGGGCGGCGGAACCGCGCTGTGCGGGGGCGTGACGCGCTCGGGTCCGCGTCGGGTGCGAGCGTCTGGTTGACGACTTCACCCTCGACGATGCGATGCGGGTCGTTCCCCGCTGCGGCGCTCCGGCGGGAGCCGGCAAACCGGTCAATGGTCGACTCGGCGAGCGTCCGGGCCAGTTTCACCCGCCGGATCATCCCTCGCGGTGACGACAACGCGGCGGACGCACCAATCATGATCTGGAAAGTCCGGTCGCTGCCACGCCAGTGCTCGCGCAGGATGGCCTCGCCCGCGCCCAGCTGCAGGCGACGGAACGCGAAAGCCATGAGCGCGATGTCGTCGAACTGACCCACCACGGGAACCAGGTTCGTCAGCCGGTTGCGTGGTGAGGCCAGATAGGCCAGCGACGCCGCCGCCTCCATCTTGGCCGCCTGCGGCACCCTCGGATCAACGAGAACCCGCCGCAGCATCACCGCGAGATCGGGCACGAACGTCACGATCTCGCGGCCGACCTCCCGCGCGGCGTCCTTGTCCAGCGAGACCATGTGGCTTCCTCCGAAACGACGGCGGGACCAGACCAGCCATGCCGGTGCCCGGCCCAGACAAACATGCAGTCCGGCGCCATCGTAGGCGACGAAACGAACCAACCAGGACCGTTCCCCCGTCCCCTCGCTCCCTCGCCGGGTCAGTAGACGCGGAAGCCGCGCCGGGTCTTACGGCCGAGATAACCAGCCTTGACAAGGTGTTCGAGCAGCGGCGCCGGGGCGTAACCGGGCTCCCGGAACTCCAGGTACAGCGTGCGCACGATGGCGAGCGTCACGTCCAGTCCGACGACGTCGGCGAGTTCGAACGGCCCCATCGGATGCGCGCAGCCGACCTTCATCGCCGTGTCGATGGCATCGACGTCCGCGTAGTGCGCCTCCAGCATCTTCACGGCGTCGTTGAGATAGGGGAACAGCAGGGCATTGACAATGAACCCGGCACGGTCCGCACAGCGCACCGGGTGCTTGCCCGCCGCCCGCGCCACCTGGGCAACCGTCGCGGTGACGTCGTCAGCGGTCAGAACGGTCGGCACGATCTCCACCAGCCGCATCACCTGGGCCGGGTTGAACCAGTGCATCCCCACCACGTCCTGGGGCCGCGAGGTGGCGGTCGCACATTCGATCACCGGCAGGGAGGACGTGGTGGTCGCGATGATCGCCCCGGGCCGGATGACCGCGTCGATCTCGGCGAACAGCGCTCGCTTGACCGCGAGGTCCTCCACGACCGCCTCGATGACGAGGTCGCAGTCGGCAAGCGCGGAAAGGTCGGTGGTGCCCCGCACCCGGGCCAGCGTCGCGGCCCGGTCGTCCGAGGAGATCCTGCCCTTGGCGACGCCCTTGTCCAGGGAGCGCTCGAGGTTCTTGCGGACACCAGCGAGCTTCTCCTCGCCCCGGGCACGGAAGATCACGTCATAGCCGTGACGGGCGCAGACCTCGATGATCCCGCCGGCCATGGTTCCGGTACCGATGACACCGATCGTGCGCACCGGCCTGACGGCCGCGCCCGATCGCCCGGAATCGGACGAGGCCACGGCGTCCGGCGTGACGGCGTCGACGATCTGGGAGGAGTCGGGCGCCGCGTAGGTGTAGAACCCCCGACCGGTCTTGCGGCCGAGCATCCCGGCCGTGACCAGCTGCTTGAGCAGCGGCGCCGGGGCATGCAGGTGGTCCCGGGACGTATGGTAGATCGAATCGAGGATCTCGTAGGCGGAGTCGAGGCCGATGAGGTCCAGCAACGCCAGTGGGCCCATCGGATGACCGCAGCCCAGCCGCATGGCCGCGTCGATGTCCTCCCTGGTGGCGTAGTGCGCCTCCAGCATCCGCACGGCGTTGTTGAGGTACCCGAACAACAGGGCGTTGGCGATGAAGCCGGCCCTGTCCCCGGCGACCACCGCGGTCTTGCCGACCTTCGCGACCAGCGCTTCCAGATCCTCCAGCGCGGCGGGGTCGGTGACCACCGTTCGGATGATCTCCACGAGGCCCATCACCGGCGCCGGGTTGAACCAGTGCGTGCCAATCACCCGCGACGGCCGGGAGGTGCCGGCGGCCAGTTCGGTGACCGACAGCGAGCTCGTGTTCGTAGCGATGATCGTGCCGGACGGGCACAGCCTGTCCAGCTCCGCGAGGACCGCCCGCTTGTCCTCGATCCGCTCGGGCACCGCCTCAACGACCAGCCGGCACTGCGCCACGGCCGTCAGGTCGGTGCCGGCGTGGATCCGGTCGAACAGGGCGTCCCGGTCGGCCTCGGTCAGCTTGCCGCGACTGACCGCCCGCTCGGTGGAATGCCGGATGTGGTCGAGCCCCCGGGCAAGTGTCTCGCCATCGAGCTCCACCCCCACCACCTCGATGCCGGCACGCGCCAGCACCTCGGTGATCCCCGCGCCCATGGTGCCGAGCCCGACAACTCCGACCTTCGTGAAGTCCTGAGCCACGTCGGCCACCCCTCTCGTCGCTGTACCTGTGCCCGCCGCCGGTGCGCGAAATACTTCCAGAACTTTGGCGCACAAGCCGACGAGCGCCGCTCGAAGCGGCAGCTGTCAGCGGAGCGAGAGACACCCTCCATACGCAGGCTGTTCACGCGCCCAGCCGGCCCCACGCGCCGCTCAGCCCCCACCAGGCATGGCCGCCACACTTCACCAAAATGTACCATTTCACTACTTTTGAGCGTAGGGAATGACACATTCCCGCCGATCCCGTCAGCGGGAGGCCAACGGCCGCGCCTTCGCCCGCGATGCCCGCCACACCGGCGGCTCCGATGATCGATATCGATCGTTGCTCCCGGCCATCAGGGCCGGCAAAGAAGATCGCGACAGAGCCGCCGGCCCAACGGCGCGAGGGTCAGGAAGGGCGATGACAGCGTGCAGCCGAGCACCGCGGCGGCCGCGTCGACGCCGGCCAGCTGATCACGCACAGCTTCCCATGGGGCGTCACTCAGCAACCCCGCCACCGGTAGCGGGCATGCCGCCAGCACCCAGCCGCGGTCGACCACCACAAAACCGCCGCACATTCCCTCCAGCGCCCGCGCCGCGGTCATCATGTCCTGGTCAGTGACTCCGATGATGGCCAGATCGCCGGGAGCCACGCTGGTGGTCATCGCGATCGCACCCTGGCGCAGGCCAACCCCACGGATGAAACCGACCCGGGTCGCGGCGGCTCGGTCCGCCTGTCGCGCAATCATGGCAATCTTGATCACGTCATGCCCGGGATCAGCCACCACCTGACCGGTGCCATCGCCGGTACGAGCAGGTCGAACCTTGATGATCTTGATATCGGGAGCGCTGCCCGCGGCGGCGCTCACCTGTACACCGTCAACCATGCCGGCCGTCGCGGCCGCCACGGCGGTGAACGAGCCGCTGTGCAGGCCAGCCGGCAGGGCCATCCGTTCCCGGCTCCACTCAGGGACAGCATCGAGATTGTCGAACAGCGGACGGCCGCGCTCGGCGGCCATCCGCCCGCTGGCGAGGACGATCTCCGGTGCTCTGGGTCCCGCGATGTCAGTGACGATCTGGACGTCGGCCAGCCGTGCCGGCGCAAGCGATCCGAGCAGGTGCTCCAGGCCGTACCGGCGGGCCGGGCCGAGAGTCACCGCCCGGATGGCGGTCATCGGCTCCGCACCGGCCTCGACCATGTGGTGGACAATCCGGTCAAGGTGACCGTGCTCGGCAATGTCAGCGATCTGCCATGCCCCGGCGAGTTCCACGGGGGCGTCGGGCGGTGGCGGCTCGGCGGGTCCGATCCGGGGAACGGCCTGCGGGGGCAGCCGCATCCCGGCGTTCGGGAGGCTGGCGCCGCCAGCTGCCGGAGAGGTCCTGGCAAGCAGCCGCACCGGGGTCCCCGAAGCGGTCACGAGCCGCGTACCGCGCGGTCCGCACAGGGCGGCGGGCAGGTCCGCGTCCACAAACAGGGTGACCGTCCCGCGGGGCACGACGAGACGGGCGAGCTCGCCGGGCGTCAGCAACGTCTGTTCCAACCGGACGCCCGGGTCGACGTAGGCCGGCAACAGGTAACGACCGGACGCGTCCAGGGTACGGCGGGCACGCAGCGCCCCGGGGCGTGTCACCGCGGCGATGAATTTACCGACGATGAGCAGGTCACGATGCCGCAGCTCACCAGCCTGGACGACAGCGACCATGCCACCGCGGACGGCCAGGTCCGCTTCCTGGGTACCGTTCGCGACCCGCCGCAGACGCTCACGTTCCCCCGCTGTCGGAGCCAGCTGGGGGGATACCGCAACGGTGCCGAAGCGCCCAGCGCGGACCGGAGGCTCGGCACGGGCCGTCCCACCAGCCGGTGTCATCCACACCGGTGCCGCGTCGGGCGAGCGGAGCACAGGCCCGGACGCGGGCCGCGCCCGTTCGCGGTCACGCTCGGCAATCATACAACCTCCGAAAACCCAGTTCTGGCGAGCCCGGCCCAGGGTGTATCTGAATGGATCATCGATTTTCTTGGTCATCGCCCACATCGACCACCACCCGTCAGGCACGCCGTAGTGGTCGCCGCCGGAAGTTCGCCCAGGGCCTGCCGGCGCCAGACGGCGCCTCGCATCGTTGTCGCCGGTCGCCCCCCAGCACCTCCGGTGACCCCCTTCTCGGC
This sequence comes from Protofrankia sp. CiP3, assembly GCF_917627345.1. Classification (NCBI taxonomy): domain Bacteria; kingdom Bacillati; phylum Actinomycetota; class Actinomycetes; order Frankiales; family Frankiaceae; genus Protofrankia; species Protofrankia sp. CiP3. The sequence continues at coordinate 42,085 of NZ_CAKJTM010000040.1, forward strand.
CTCGCGACGCACGTGCCCCAGCCCCGCTTCTTGATCCACGCCCCTGTTGCCGTGCGCTCTTAGCGGTATGGCCGCATCACTCTGCTGCCAGTCAGACCGATCGCGCCCATGAACCCGCGGCTTGTAACTCTTCCGTAACCAAATGGTCCCGAACGGACACAACCCGAGGCCCTTCCCCGGCAGACCGGCCACCGTGCGCATGAAAAAACAACCGTGCGTATTAAGAGGCTCCGGCAAGAGGAGTCTCCGGCTCGCGCCGCCCAGGTGGCCCCTGGTCGTGTTCTGGGCCACACCGGTACAACTCATCCGGTATCGGTGTGGCCCACAGCCTTACCAGGAACCGCCTGGACGCGGCTCCCTGATCGAACGACGACCGCCGAAACACGCCGTAAGCTTCCAGCTGTGCTGCTGAGCCCGCATGAGCAGGAACGGCTGCTGATCCATGTCGCGGCCGGGCTTGCCCGGGAGCGACGAGCCCGCGGTCTACGGCTCAACCATCCCGAGGCAACCGCCATTCTCACGTCCTTCCTCCTGGAGGGCGCGCGTGACGGGCGCACGGTCGCCGATCTGATGACGGCCGGCCGCGGTGTGCTCACCCGCGAGGATGTCATGGACGGAGTCCCCGAGATGCTCGCCGAGGTCCAGGTCGAGGCGACCTTCCCGGACGGCACCAAACTGGTGACCGTCCACCAGCCGATCCCATGAGTGCCCCCGGGACTCCGGCTTCCCGGGCCCCGGCCGGCGTCCGGCCGGGCGAGGTCCGCCACGGCGACGACCCGGTTGAGATCAACCCAGGGCGCCCCGTGCTGACGCTGCGGGTCCGCAACCTCGGTGACCGTCCCGTGCAGGTCGGGTCGCATTATCACTTCACCGCGGCCAACCCCGCGCTGGAGTTCGATCGGAACGCCGCCTGGGGGCACCGGCTCGCCGTTCCCGCCGGCACCGCCGTCCGCTTCGAGCCCGGTGTGGAACGCGAGGTGGAGCTGGTACCGCTCGCCGGCCGCCGGATCGTGCCGGGTCTGCGCACCGAATCGGCCGGCCCGCTGGATCCGGCCGCGCCGGACAGCGCGAAGCCGATCAGGACAGGGCCGGGCCACGCGGGGACGGCCGGCGCGGGGACGGAAGCGGGGACGGCGCTGGGGACGGATCAGTGAACAGGTATCTGGACCGCGCCCGTTACGCCGACCTGTACGGTCCCACCGTCGGTGACCGCATCCGCCTGGCGGACACCGGCCTGTTCATCGAGGTGACCGAGGACCGCAGCCGCGGGCCGGCCGGCACCGGCACCGGCGACGAGGCGGTGTTCGGCGGCGGCAAGGTGATCCGGGAGTCCATGGGGCAGGCCCGAGCCTCGCGTGCCGAAGGCACCCCCGATCTGGTCATCACTGGCGCGGTCGTGCTGGATCACTGGGGCGTGGTCAAGGCCGACGTCGGCATCCGGGACGGCCGGATCGTCGCGCTCGGCAAGGCCGGCAACCCCGACACCATGGACGGGGTCCATCCCGGTCTGGTCATCGGGCCGGGCACGGAGATCCTCGCCGGCAACGGGAAGATCCTCACCGCGGGCGCGGTGGACTGTCACGTCCACCTGATCTGCCCGCAGCAGGTCCCCGAAGCCCTCGGCGCCGGCATCACCACGCTGATCGGCGGCGGGACCGGCCCAGCCGAGGGAACCAAGGCCACCACCGTCACCCCCGGCCCGTGGAACCTCGCCCGGATGCTGTCCGCGATGGACACCGTGCCGATGAACGTCGTCCTGCTCGGGAAGGGCAACACCGTCGGCGAGGCCGCGCTGTGGGAACAGCTGCGCGCCGGTGCCGCCGGCTTCAAACTGCACGAGGACTGGGGGTCGACCCCGGCCGCGATCGACACCTGCCTGCGGGTCGCGGACGCCGCCGGGGTGCAGGTGGCGCTGCATTCCGACACCCTCAACGAGGCCGGTTTCGTCGAGGACACGCTCGCCGCGATCGCGGGGCGAGCCATCCACGCCTACCACACCGAGGGTGCCGGGGGTGGGCACGCCCCGGACATCATCACCGTGGCCGCGGCACCGAACGTGCTGCCGAGCTCAACGAACCCGACCCGGCCGCACACGGTCAACACCCTCGACGAGCACCTCGACATGCTCATGGTCTGCCATCACCTGAACCCGGCCGTGCCCGAGGACCTGGCCTTCGCCGAAAGCCGGATCCGGCCGTCGACCATCGCAGCCGAGGACGTGCTGCACGACCTCGGCGCCATCTCGATGATCGGCTCGGACTCACAGGCCATGGGCCGTATCGGCGAGGTCGTGCTGCGCACCTGGCAGACCGCGCACGTGATGAAGGCGCGGCGCGGCGCCCTGCCCGGGGACGGGCCCGCGGACAACGCCCGCGCCCGGCGCTATGTCGCCAAGTACACGATCTGCCCGGCGGTGGCGCACGGCCTGGACCGCGAGATCGGCTCGGTGGAACCGGGCAAACTCGCCGACCTCGTCCTCTACGACCCGGCGTTCTTCGGTGTCCGGCCGTCGGTCGTCATCAAGGGTGGGTTCGTGGTGTGGGCGGCGATGGGCGACGCCAACGCGTCCATCCCGACTCCACAGCCGGTGCTGCCGCGTCCGATGTGGGGGGCAGCGCCCGGCCCGGCGGCGGCGGCATCGCTGACCTTCGTCGCCCCGGCCGCCCTCGACGACGGCCTGCCGCGGCGGCTCGGCCTGGCCAAGGCGATGGTCGCCGTCGCCGACGTGCGCCAGCGCGGTAAGGCCGACCTGCCCGAGAACAGCGCGACCCCCGACATCCGGGTCGCCCCGGACACGTTCACCGTGACCATCGACGGGGAGGCCATCGAAGCCGCACCCGTGACCGAGCTCCCGATGGCCCAGCGCTACTTCCTCTTCTGACCGGAACGCGGCAGTGCGTTCACAGCTTCCGCATCAAGGACGACTCGTCTCACGATCGCGTCCCGGCCGGGCGCCTCCATTCCTGCTCCGTTCTGCCGCGCTTTTACGGATAAAAGGCTACCGGCTCGGTCGGAGCAGCCCCCTTATCCGGTTCCTTGAGATCGATCGTTTCCTTGAGGATGACCACAGCCTTGTTTAATGGCGCCCCCGAAAGGGATTCCCGCCAGGCAATATTCCCACTCGCCCCGCCGAATTCGGCCTGATTTCTCAGCGCGTCACCAATGGCCTGCCACGAGAAGCTTTTCTGGCCAAGGCTTTGCCCTGCACTCAGGTAGACGTTGACGGCGTCGAAATACAGCAGCGCCTGCTCGTCAAGCGAGGCGTCAACACCCACCGAGTCTTTACAGAGCCAGCTGTATAGGTCGATATTAGTGGATAGTTGGTCACACGGCTTGGCGCCGTGATTTCCAGGATCCGCGAACGAAACGTAGTAGAATGTGAGCGCCGAGTCGGTGTTGCGGTTGCGCGAGTCGGCCATGAGAACAGTGATATCATCATCAGCCACGATCGTGGGATACTGGCCGCGACCGAAAGAATCGAATGCATTACAATCGTGCACAATCTCGTGGCGCAGATTCTTGAAGTCGTCGCTGCGGCCGTCGAAAAAGACGATACCTGGATATGGAGTTTCCGAGGTTTTTCCATCGGGCCAGTGACACAACTGCGTGGCAACCTGGTTGATGCTCGCATCCTTCGGGTCCTTGGATACACCACTCATTGCTTGGTAGGGAATCGTCTTATGTACAGCGATTCCATTCGTGGGTAAATTTTCCTGGAGATCATGGGTGAGATCAGACGGATACAGGTCGTTGGTGTCGTTCGAGGTGAGGATGACTGCGCTGGGCTGGACTCCCTTTGGTACGAGGAATTTCTTCGCGTACGTAGCCATGGCTGCGGCTTCTGACCGGTCCTGCGGCCCGATCTGAAAATAGGGGGCGGTCCGGTGGTCGTCGGCCAGACTGTCGAGGGAGAGAGTTGGCGCGACGGTGGGGATTCCCAACGTCGCCAGCGTGTCAACCAGGGCGACCGTATCGGTGCGGCTCTGCTCAGGGCCGACGACGCCGATAATGTGCCGAGGGTTCCCA